>NZ_JBYVJW010000004.1:0-251672 GCF_058147165.1 Polaribacter sp. 2305UL8-11
TTTCAATAAACTTTTAATTTAATCAGTATTACAAAGGGATTCAGAGGTTTTTACCAACCATTTTTTGCCATTAAGCCATTTTTCGACAAAGCTTGTCTTGAGCGAAGACGAAAGAATCAAAATGACAGATAAATTAACTTTTCAGACAGCCTCTTTTTAAGGATTGTCAACCAGTATCTAAAACTTATATTCCTAAAGAAGTAAACATCTCTTTTAGTCTTGGTTCAGAAGGTCTTGGTGCATTTGCATCAACAATTTTTCCATCAGGATCTATCAATATAAATCTTGGAATGCCAGTAATTTGGTACGCTTGCTGAAAACTAAAATCTTGACCAGACCAAAGCTGCACACCACCTAAATCTTTTTTCTTTACAAAATTTCTCCATTTTTTTTCGGCAGCTTCCCAAGAACCACCACTTCTTCGAGATTCATCAGTAGAAATACTTACAAACTCAATGTTTTTATTGTGATACTCTTTTTCCAATGCTTTTAAATATGGAATTTGTTGTATACAAGGCCCACACCAAGTTGCCCAAACATCTATATAAACAAATTTTCCTTTAAAAGAATCTAAAGATTTCTTTCCTCCTTTAATATCTACATAGCCTTCAAATTTAGGAGAAGGTTTTCCTTTTCTTATTGTTTTGTTGCTTGCGTATGTTTTATCAAAATAAGAAAACATCTGCTCATTTTGTTTGGTAACCAAACTTACTAAAGCACTATCTAAATTGTTGTAAGAATTTAAAATACTATCATAATCTTTTTTCAAAGCATCCATTTTAGAGGTAAATTCTGCTTCCTCTAAATTAAGTATGGTAGTTGGATTTCCAATATTTTGACTCTTATTTAATTGCGCAATAATAAACTCACTATTAGCAGCGCCATTTCCAGAATATTTAAAGCTATTCATAAATGCGTCTGCATTTCCTTTAATGGTTATTTCAAAACCATTTTTTAAATAAATAGGAGCCCTTTTAGCACTGCTTGTTTGAAATGTGTAAATATCTGCTTTTGGTACTTTTAGAGTGTCTTTAAAAGAACCATCTTCATTAATTGAAATCGATTTTATTAGACCATTTCTTCCTAAAATATTAACGATAGAGTCTTTGTTGTTTTCTAATTTTCCAGAAAGTGTAACATAGGCTTTAGGTTCTTTTTTACAAGAGGCTATTATTAACAAGAATAAAATAGCTAAAGGTAATTTTTTCATTTTATGTTTTTAAAATTTTTATGCAAATATAGTTCATATAGAATTTAAAATTTGTTAAAAATGATTTGGATATAAAGTGATGAATTCGCACTTTTGGGCAAGAATCAACCAAAAGATGAATAATACACATATTATAGATAATCAACCTCTAAATTTAACTAAAATTCAAGCCATTATTTCTTTGGATAAAAAATTAACTTTATCTGAAGCTGCTATTCAAAGAATAGAAAAATGTAGGGCTTATTTACATGAAAAAACGAAATCGATTTCGAAACCAATTTATGGAATAAATACTGGTTTTGGAGCACTGTATAATGTAAAAATAAAAGGTGAAAACCTACAAAAGCTACAAGAAAATTTGGTAATGAGCCATGCTTGTGGTACAGGAGATGAAGTTGCTAAAGAAATTGTAAAACTCATGATTTTATTCAAAGTAAAATCTTTAAGTTATGGACATTCTGGAGTGCAATTAGCAACTGTAAATAGGCTAATAGATTTCTACAATAACGATATTATTCCTGTGGTTTATGAGCAAGGTTCTTTAGGAGCTTCTGGTGATTTGTCTCCTTTAGCACACCTATCTTTACCTTTAATTGGTTTGGGAGAGGTATATTATAAAGGTGAAAAAATGCCTACAGAAAAACTCTTAAAAATCTTTTCTTGGGATAAGATAAACCTACAATCTAAAGAAGGTTTGGCATTGTTAAATGGTACACAGTTTATGTCTGCTTATGGAATTTATTGTTTGCTAAAATCTCATAAATTATCTTATTTAGGAGATGTAATTGGTACGATTTCTTTAGAAGGTTTTGATGGCAGAATTGAGCCCTTTAATGAGTTGATTCACTTTGCAAGACCACATAATGGACAAATAAAAACAGCAAAAAGAATTAAAGATTTATTACAAGATAGCGAGCTAATTGTTCAAGAAAAGCAGCATGTACAAGACCCATATTCTTTTAGATGTATGCCACAAGTGCATGGAGCAAGTAAAGATGCCATTCGTTTTGTAACCAAAACTTTTTTAACGGAAATAAATTCTGTGACAGACAATCCTAATATTTTTGTAGATGAAGATGAAATTATATCTGGAGGTAATTTTCATGGACAACCTTTAGCTTTAGGATTAGATTTTTTAGCGATTGCAATTTCAGAATTGGGTAATATTTCAGAACGCAGAACTTATCAATTAGTTTCAGGTCACAGACATTTGCCTCCTTTTTTAGTAGCAAATCCTGGTTTAAATTCTGGTTTTATGATTCCACAATACACAGCAGCAAGTATTGTAAGTCAGAACAAACAATATGCAACACCAGCAAGTGTAGATTCTATTGAGTCTAGTAATGGGCAAGAAGACCATGTTTCTATGGGCGCAAATGCTGCCACAAAATGTAAAAAAGTAGTAGATAATTTACAAACTATTTTAGCGATAGAATTGTTTACAGCATCTCAAGCTTTGAGTTTTGGTAATGGAAAAAGCTCTCCGTTTTTAGAAAGTATTGTTGGTTTGTTTCGACAAGAAGTTACTATTGTAGAAGAAGACAGGGTTTTACATAATGATATTGTAAAAAGTGCTGACTTTATCGCTTCTTTAGAGATTGATTCTGAGGAGTTGTTTGGGTAAGTTAGCTAACGTGTTTGTGTATGGTTAGTTGCGTGATTAAGCACTAAAGATAGCAAATATATCCCGAATAGAAAATCCGCTAGGATTTTCGTAAGTAGGCAATAAGCTAGCAATTAATTATACACGGTGTTGGGCATAGTTTTTTTTAATTAACATTTTTCATTAACCAATTGGTTCCATCAATTAATTCCATTACTTGTTCTTTAGTTGGTTCAATATCTTTTTTATGAGAACATAGGTTTCTTATGTCAGCTAAATAACTAATTTTCCTCCAAGTTGTTGTTTCGTAAATTTCTCCACTTTTTAATAGTTCATTTAAGTTGGAAATTCCAGGATTCTTTTTTCGGATTGTAATTTTATGGTTTGCACAAATCATTTTCAGATGTCCTTCTATGATTACTCCACATAATGCCCCAGATGCTCTTGGACTAATTTTAATTAATTCTTTTGCTGAATCTAATTCACTTATTTGCAAATTCGTAAGTAAAGACCCTTCGATGTCATCTATTATACTGTCGATTCTTGGAATTAAAGAAATTAAGATTGTATATTGATTGTAAAAATTCGTTAGTGTTTCATCTTTTGAGTCAAAATCTGGATAAGAATATGACGAAGGTACAATTCCTTTGATATAGTCTTGAATCACATAATTGCCATAACCCAAAATTTTTCGCTTAGGGTCAATCTCGTAAAAACTTTTAAATTCTGTGTATCTATCAGTTGCTAAAATTTGTACAACTTTCAAAGCTTTTGAATACCATTGTTGATATTCCAAATGGAAAGAGTATTTTTTGTTTTTACTTTTACCTTGTAAAAACTCAATTATTTTTTCAGAATCATTTATTAAATTAGTAATCTCTTTTTTTATTTCTGCTTTTACTTTCATTCAGGATTTTTAATTATGACGATTCTGTTAAATTATGCCCAACGTTATCACGTTTATTCAACGTTTTAATGTTTTATAAACGTAGTTAGCTAAGTTCGGTATTTTTTGGTAAAAAGTCAACAGTAAAACCACATGTTTTTAAGGCATAAAAAATCCCAAACTTTCATTTGGGATTTTGTATTTAATCATTTGTCTCGGTTTCTGTTCGAGTTTCTTCTTTTTTCTTACCTTTTTTAATTTTTATGGTGAGTTTGTTTTCTTTCTCATCCAAATCCATAGTAATTGTATCTCCTTCTGTAAGTTTAGAGTTTACAATTTCTTCTGCCAAAGCATCTTCAATATATTTCTGTATGGCTCTTTTAAGTGGTCTTGCTCCATATTTTTTGTCAAAACCTTTGTCTGCTATATAATCTTTTGCAGTTTCGCTTAAATTTAAAGTATAGCCTAAATCTGAGATTCTGTTTAATAACTTGTCTAATTCAATATCTATTATAGAATGGATGTCTTCTCTTTCTAAAGCGTTAAATACAATAACGTCATCAATTCTATTTAAAAATTCAGGTGCAAAAGATTTCTTTAAAGCACTTTCTATAACCGATTTTGCATGTGCATCTGCTTGTTCTTTTTTAGAAGAAGTACCAAAACCAACTCCACCACCAAAATCTTTTAACTGACGAGCACCAATGTTAGAAGTCATAATTATTATGGTATTTCTAAAATCTATTTTACGTCCTAAACTATCAGTAATATGTCCATCATCTAAAATCTGTAATAACATATTAAACACATCTGGATGCGCTTTTTCTATCTCATCTAACAAAATTACAGAGTAAGGTTTTCTTCTTACTTTTTCTGTTAATTGTCCTCCTTCTTCATAACCTACATATCCTGGAGGTGCTCCAATTAATCGAGAGATGGCGAATTTTTCCATGTATTCACTCATATCAATTCTAATTAAAGAATCATCAGAATCGAATAATTCACGAGCTAAAACTTTTGCCAATTGTGTTTTTCCAACTCCAGTTTGCCCTAAGAAAATAAAAGAACCAATAGGTTTGTTAGGGTCTTTTAATCCTACTCTGTTTCGTTGAATGGCTTTTACTACTTTAGTAACAGCTTCATCTTGTCCAATTACTTTACCTTTAATTAGTTGAGGTAATTCGTGTAAACGATGACTTTCTGCTTCTGCAACTCTATTTACAGGTATTCCTGTCATCATAGAAACCACTTCTGCAACATTATCTTCTGTTACAATTTCTCTATTCAATTTAGAATCTTCTTCCCATTGATTTTGAGCTGAATTTAAAGCAGCTTCCATATTTTTTTCATCATCACGCAATTTTGCAGCTTCTTCGTACTTCTGTCCGTTTACAGCTTTTGTTTTTCGGTCTCTAATGATTTCTAATTGCGCTTCTAATTCTAAAACTTGCTTTGGAACTACAATATTAGTGATATGAATTCTAGAGCCAGCTTCATCTAAAGCATCAATTGCTTTGTCTGGAAGATATCTATCAGTCATATACCTGTTGGTTAATTTTACACAGGCTTCAATAGCATCATCTGTATAATCTACATTATGATGTTCTTCATATTTACGCTTAATATTGTTTAAAATCTGAATTGTTTCTTCTACAGAAGTAGGATCTACAATTACCTTTTGAAAACGTCGTTCTAAAGCACCATCTTTTTCGATGTTTGTTCTAAATTCATCTAAAGTAGTTGCACCAATACATTGTATTTCACCTCTTGCCAAAGCAGGTTTTAGCATATTAGAAGCGTCTAAAGACCCAGTAGCACCACCAGCACCAACAATAGTGTGAATTTCATCAATAAAAAGAATAATATCATCATTCTTTTCCAATTCATTCATTAAAGCTTTCATACGTTCTTCAAACTGACCTCTATATTTTGTGCCAGCTACTAAACTTGCTAAATCTAAAGAAACAATGCGTTTGTCAAATAAAATACGCGATACTTTTCTGTCTACAATACGCAAAGCCAAACCTTCTGCAATGGCAGATTTACCAACACCAGGCTCACCAATTAACATGGGGTTGTTTTTCTTTCTACGACTTAAAATTTGAGAAACACGCTCAATTTCTTTTTGCCTACCTACAACAGGATCTAATCTTCCTTGTTCTGCTAAATCTGTCAAATCTCTACCAAAATTGTCTAAAACTGGCGTTTTTGATTTTTTAGCAGTTTTTCCTTTTTGAGGTTGCTCAAATGGGTTTGGTTTTTCTGATGCAAATTCGTCATCAGAAGGAGTTTCTGCAATTGGGTTTATAGGTAAATCAGTATCTGTATCTGGATCTACGTGTAACTGTTTGTAAATTGCTTTTGCTTCGTCATAATTTACATGATATTTATGAATCAACTTGGTAGTTGGGTCATTTTCATTACGTAAAACGCATAACAATAAATGTGCAGTATCAATGGCTTCACTTTGATATAATTTGGCTTCTAAAAAAGTAGTTTTTAGAGCTTTTTCTGCTTGTCTTGTTAATCGTAAACTAGGTTTGTCTGCGCTTTCTGTAAATGTAGGATTTGTAGGGTTTAGTTGCTCTAATTTTTTACGCAATAAACTTAAATCAACATCAAATGCTGTTAATATCTCTATTGCTTTTCCTTCTCCTTTTCTTATCAAACCCAATAAAAGATGCTCTGTTCCAATAAATTCATGCCCTAATCTTAAAGCTTCTTCTTTACTGAAGGTAATAACATCTCTAACTTTTGGTGAAAAATTATCGTCCATATTTCTTTCTATCTATAATTGATGTGTTGTAAATTTAGTCCTTTTTTTTGTAGATAATTACAAAAAAGATGCCAATGGTAAAAAACTGACAGTTTGACTCTCCAACCAAGGTAGAAAACTCTTGTAAATCAAGCAAATAAAAAAGTGTTAAAAATTATCAAAAAATGTTGATAACTCTACTCAATTCAGAAAGTCAAAACCTTTGTAAATACTGAAAGAAATAGTATCTTGCCTTGTTTTAAAAAAAAGACTAAATTTTAATTAAAAATATATATGGCAGACGGAGAAAAGTTAATTCCGATTAACATTGAAGAGCAGATGAAATCTGCATACATCGATTACTCGATGTCAGTGATAGTTTCAAGAGCATTACCAGATGTAAGAGATGGTTTAAAACCTGTTCATAGAAGGGTTTTGTATGGAATGCATGAATTAGGAATTAAAGCAACTGGGTCTTATAAAAAATCAGCAAGAATTGTTGGAGAAGTTTTAGGTAAATATCACCCACATGGAGATACTTCTGTATATGATTCTATGGTACGTATGGCTCAGGATTGGAGTGTGAGATATATGATGGTAGATGGCCAAGGAAACTTTGGTTCTGTAGATGGAGATAGCCCTGCAGCAATGCGTTATACAGAGGTTAGAATGCAGAAAATATCAGAAGAAATGTTAGCTGATATTGAGAAAGATACAGTAGACCATACCTTAAATTTTGATGATACATTACATGAGCCTACAGTTTTACCAACTAGAATTCCTGGGTTGTTAATTAATGGAGCTTCTGGTATTGCTGTTGGTATGGCTACAAATATGGCTCCACATAACTTAACAGAAGTTATTAATGGTACTGTTGCATACATTCAAAATAGAGACATAGAGATTGATGAGTTAATGCAACACGTAACTGCTCCAGATTTTCCAACTGGAGGAACAATTTATGGTTATGATGGTGTTAGAGATGCTTTTCATACGGGTCGTGGACGTATTGTAATGCGTGCTAAAGCTGTTATTGAAGAAGTAAAAGGGCGTGAGTGCATTATTGTTACAGAAATCCCTTACCAAGTGAATAAAGCAGATATGATTAAAAAAACTGCTGATCTGGTAAACGAAAAGAAATTAGAAGGGATTGCCAATATTAGAGACGAGTCTGATAGAAACGGAATGCGTATTGTGTATATTTTAAAGCGTGATGCAATTCCAAATATTGTTTTAAATAAGTTATATAAATACACACAGTTACAAACTTCTTTCAGTGTAAATAATATCGCTTTGGTTAATGGAAGACCAGAACAATTAAATTTAAAACAACTAATTCATTATTTTGTAGAACACAGACATGAAGTTGTAGTTCGTAGAACAGAATTTGAATTGAAGAAAGCAGAAGCAAGAGCACATATTCTAGAAGGATTAATTATTGCTTCTGATCATATAGATGAAGTAATAAAAATTATTAGAGCATCTTCTAATGCAGATGAAGCTAGAGAGAAATTAATTGAACGTTTTGAATTGACAGAAATTCAAGCAAAAGCAATTGTAGAAATGCGTTTGCGTCAATTAACAGGATTAGAGCAAGATAAGTTACGTGCAGAGTATGATGAGATTATGTTAACGATTGCTGATTTAAAAGATATTTTAGCAAACGAACCTAGACGTTATCAAATTATTACAGATGAGCTTTTACATATCAAAGATAAATATGGTGATGAACGTAGGTCTGTAATAGAATATGCAGGTGGAGATATGCGTATAGAAGACATGATACCAGATACGAAAGTTGTGGTAACAATTTCTAATGCAGGATATTTAAAACGTACCAATCTTGAAGAATATAAAGTTCAGAATAGAGGAGGTAGAGGACAAAAAGGAGCTACTACAAGAAATGAAGATTTCTTAGAGCATTTATTTGTTGGTACAAACCATCAATATATGATGTTCTTTACTCAAAAAGGAAAAGTATTTTGGATGCGCGTTTATGAAATTCCTGAAGGAGGTAAAAACACCAAAGGAAGAGCAATGCAGAACTTAATCAACATTGAACAAGATGATAAAGTAAAAGCATTCTTAGTAACTCAAGATTTAAAAGACGAAGAGTACATTAATAGTCATTATGTAATTATGGCTACTAAAAAAGGTCAAGTTAAGAAGACATCTTTAGAGCAGTACTCTCGTCCAAGAACAAATGGTATCAATGCAATTACCATTAAAGAAGGTGATGAATTATTAGAAGCAAAATTAACAACAGGAGATAGCCAAGTAATGTTAGCGTTAAAATCTGGAAAATCTATTCGTTTTGAAGAAGCAAAAACAAGACCAATGGGTAGAACAGCTTCTGGAGTAAGAGGTATTACGCTTCAAAATGAAAATGATGAGGTTGTTGGTATGGTTGCTGTAAATGATATGGAAAGCAATATTCTTGTAGTATCTGAAAAAGGATATGGAAAACGCTCTAGTTTAGAGGATTACAGAATTACCAACAGAGGTGGTAAAGGTGTTAAAACGTTAAATATTTCAGAAAAAACAGGTAATTTAGTTGCTATTAAAAATGTAGATGATTCTAATGATTTAATGATTATCAATAAATCTGGTTTAACTATTAGAATGGCTGTAGAAGACTTAAGAGTTATGGGACGTGCAACACAAGGTGTTCGTTTAATAAATATTAAGGATGATGATAGTATTGCAGCTGTTGCTAAAGTTGTTCATGAAGAAGAATCAGAAGAAAATTTAGAAAATGGCACGGAAATTGAAAATGACTCAAATGAAAATCAAGAATAACAATTAATATCAATAAAATGAAAAAACAAATATTAGCCTGTGCTGTAGCTTTTCTTTCGTTAGCCACTTTTGCACAAAAAAAAGAAATTAGAGCAATTGAAAAGGCTGTAAAAAAAGAGCAACTTTCTGAAGCAAGAAAATTAATTTCTAATTTAGAATCTAACGAAGCAGCTATAGAAGATAAATATAAAGCAAAATACTATTATTTAAAAGGAGCTAGTTATGGTGCATCTAACATAGAAAAGGCTGCAGAAGCTTATAATAAACTTTTTGAACTAGAAAAAGCTTCAGGTAAAGCAAAGTACAGTAAAGAAGCAGGCGCAAAACTAAATGGATTAATTACTACTGTTTCTGAGAAAGCTATAAAACAATACAATGCTAAAGATTACAAAAATGCTACTAAGAATTTTTATTTAACCTATGTTTTAAGTCCAAAAGATACTACATTTTTATACAATGCAGCTTTAAGTTCTACTATAGATAAAGATTATGATACTTCTTTAAAATATTATAAAAAACTAAAGGAAATTGGTTATACAGGTATCACTACTCAATATTTTGCAAAAAATGTTGCAACTGATAAAGAAGAGTCTTTTCCAAATAAAGATTTAAGAGATCTTTCTGTAAAAAGTAAATCTCATACAAGTCCAAGGGATGAAATGTCTGAATCTAAACAATCAGAAATCATCAAAAATATTGGATATATCTATGTAAATCAAGGTAAACCAGAATTAGCAATAGAAGCCTTACAGGAGGCAAGAAAAGCAAATCCTAAAGATATTAACTTAATTTTGAATGAAGCTCAGATGTATATCAAACTAGACAAAATGGATAAGTTTGGAGAGTTAATGCAAGAGGCAGTAAAGATAGATCCTACAAATCATTTATTATTTTTTAATTTAGGAGTTATCAATCAAAATCAAGGTAAAACCAAAGAGGCCATTGATTATTATAAAAAAGCAACTGAATTAAAACCAGATTATGGAGATGCTTATTTAAATTTGGCGATTGCAATTTTAGATGGAGAAAAAGCAATTGTAGATGAGATGAATGAAAATTTATCGAATGAAAAAAAATACAATGAATTGCAAAAAAAACAAAAGAAATTGTATCAAGACGCTTTACCATATTTAGAAAAAGCAGATAGTATTGGTAGAAGTATAGATACTGTTAGAACTCTTTTAAACATTTATGATACTTTAGAGTTAACTGAAAAAGCAGATAAATTAAGACCTGTTTATAAAGAAATGAGAAGTAAACAATAGGCTGTTTAAGTTATAAATAATAAAAAAACCAAGATTAAAATCTTGGTTTTTTTGTATCATTTTTAAATTATTTTTTTAATCATCCTTAATTTATGTGTATGTTTTTGTAGATCTTCATTAAAAATACCACTATGATCTAAAGTATCTATTCTTACTTTTCCATACGAGTGAATAATGTGATAATTATTTAAAATAATCCCAACATGAACGATTTCTCCTTCTTCATTATCAAAAAAAGCCAAATCACCAGATTCGCTCTCTTCTATAAAACTTAAAACTTCACCTTGAGTTGCTTGTTGTTTGGCATCTCTAAATAATTGATAGCCACAAAGTTTGTAAACCATTTGCGTAAAACCAGAACAGTCTATGCCAAAAGGGGTTTTTCCTCCCCATAAATAAGGAGAGTTTAAATAGATAAAAGCTATTTTTAAAATTTCACTTTTGTCTTTTTTGCCAGATATAACTGCACCATCATATAAAAAAGAATTAAGATTTATTTGTAATTTATTATTATGATAAGAAGGTAAATATGCACCTAAAGGAATTGTTGTAAGTTCGCTTTTATGGTTGGTAATAAAATCAACTATTTCTCCAGAATAATGTTTTTCTTCGGTAATTATTTTAGAGAAAAAATCTTGAGGAACTATTTTGTATTGTTTATTATTGATAAAACCTTCGTAATTATCAAAACTCAAACGTATTTTACTCCATTCTTTTTGCTGTTCTAGAATTTCAAAAGTTTCGCCAAACAAAACCTGACTAATCATATCTGATGTGTCAGAAGTCTCAGCCCTTAAAGGAACTATACTTAAATCGCAAATACCGAATAACAATTTATGAGTTTTGAGTTTCTAATAAAGTTTTTATTATATTCTTTCTAACACCATAGCACTAGCACCTCCACCACCATTACAAATTGCAGCAGCTCCTATTTTAGCATTATTTTGTTTTAAAATAGAGGTTAAAGCAATTACAATTCTTGCTCCAGAAACACCTAAAGGATGTCCTAAAGAAACTGCACCACCATTTACATTTGTTTGTTTATCAGAAATGCCTAAAATTTTCATGTTTGCCAAACCAACAATAGAAAAGGCTTCATTTAATTCAAAATAATCTACTTCGTCTATAGAAATATTTGCTTTAGCTAAAGCTTTTGGTAGGGCTTTTGCTGGTGCAGTTGTAAACCATTTTGGCTCGTGAGCTGCATCTGCATAACTTTTTATTTTTGCTAAAGGGGTTAAGTTTAGTTCTTTTGCTTTATCAACAGACATTAAAATTAAAGCAGCAGCACCATCATTAATGGTAGATGCATTTGCTGCAGTAACTGTACCATCTTTAGTAAAAGCTGCTCTTAATGTAGGGATTTTCTCCATTTTTACATTTTTATACTCTTCATCTTCAGAGAAAATAATAGGTTCACCTCTTCTTTGAGGTATAGATACAGGTACAATTTCATCATCATATTTTCCTTCATTCCAAGCCTTTGCAGAACGATTGTAAGATTGTATAGCAAAAGCATCTTGATCTTCTCTTGAAAATTTATATTCAGTAGCACAAGCATCAGCACAAACACCCATAGCAACTTTGTCATAAGCATCTACTAAACCATCTTTTTGCATACCATCTTCCATAGTAATTGGTCCAAATTTAGAACCATTTCTTGCATGTTGGTAGTGTGGTATTGAGCTCATATTTTCCATTCCTCCAGCAACAACAATATCTGCATCACCCAAAGCAATGGTTTGAGCCGCTAACATAATAGATTTCATTCCAGATGCACACACTTTATTTACAGTAGTACAAGGTACTGAGTTTGGAATATTTGCACCAATAGCAGCCTGTCTTGCAGGAGCCTGCCCTAAGCCAGCAGAAACTACATTGCCCATAAACACTTCTTCTACATTTTCTGGAGATAAATTAATTTTATCTAAGGCTCCTTTTATGGCAATTGCGCCTAATTTTGTAGCGGGTATAGAAGATAAGCTTCCTAAAAAGCTTCCAATTGGTGTTCTAGCAACAGAAACAATTACAACTTCTTTCATAAGAGATTTAAAATTTATGTATTGATAAATGTATGGCTAAATTAATCTTTTTTAATCAATTTTAATTTATTATTAAGGTTCATTTTTAGACTTAACTTTTTTGCTGTAAGTTTGTTGAAAGAAGATTCGTTATATGAGTAATATTGTAAACAAACTATATCAAAAGAATACCATTATATATAAGGTTATTCTTTTTCTTGTTGCAACTGTAGCAATCGTCTACTTATTTCCCAAAGGAGGTCAATTTAAATATGATTTTAGCAATGGACAATTATGGAAATATGATAATTTAAATGCACCTTTTGATTTTGCGATTCAAAAATCTGAAGAAGAAATAGGTGTAGAGAAGAAACAAATAGAGGTTAATTCTAAACAATACTTTCTTTTAAATGATGATGTTGTTTCTCAAGTAAATGCTAATTTTAAAAGAAGAACTTCTAATTTAAACATTTCAGATTCTCTTACAGTAAAAGAACTAAACTCTTTAAAAAGAAAAGGGCAAAAAGTTATAGATGAAGTATATAAAACAGGATTTTTAGAAGTCATTAGCCAAGATAGAGTTAACAATAAAAACGAAATTATTGCAATAAGAGATGGTAATGAAGTAAAAGATGTACTGTTTAAAAACCTTTATTTTTCTAAAGAAGTTCTAAGCCTTATAAAAAATAGTTTGGGAGAAGAACCCTATAGTTATGGGCAAAAAATAATGTTAAATATATTAACAGAAATTATTACTCCCAATGTTTCTTTTGATAAAACTTTTACTGAAAAAGTAATTGACAATCAGATTAAAAATATTTCTTATACAAAAGGAAAAGTATCTAAAGGAGAATTAATTATTTTAAAAGGAGAAATTGTTGAAGGTAAAAAACTAGCCATATTAAATTCTCTTAAAAGTGAATCAGAATCTCAAGTTTGGACAGACTCTAACTACAATTGGATTATTTTTGGATATACCATTTTAGTGTCTTTAGCATTGTTAATGTTATTGCTATTTCTTCAAATTAATAGAATAGAAATCTATAATAATAACAATAAGGTAACCTTCATATTTTTTAATGTTTTTTCAATGATTTTCATTCAAACATTAGTTATAAAATATAATTCTGATTATTTATATGTTGTTCCATTAAGTATACTACCAATTATACTAAAAGCTTTTTTTGATGCACGTTTAGGATTGTTCACACATGTATTAACAGTTTTACTTTTAGGATATATTGTGCCTAATAGTTTTGAATTTATTTACCTTCATATCATTGCAGGTATAGTAACCATACTTACAGTTTCTGAATTGTATAAAAGAGCAAATTTATTTATATCCGTTGCTCAAATTACTTTAATTTATATGCTTACTTATTTTGCGTTTTCAATTATTAAAGAAGGAAACGCTTCACAAATTAATTGGAATTATTTTATGCTTTTCGCAGCAAACGGACTGTTATCATTTCTGTCTTTAATTCTCATTTATATTTATGAAAAATTATTTGGTTTAGTTTCTGATGTTACACTTTTAGAATTATCAAATACAAACACTAAGTTATTAAGAGAATTAAATGAAAAAGCTCCAGGTACATTTCAGCATTCAATGCAAGTAGCAAATTTAGCTGAAGCAGCAGCAAATGAAATCGGTGCAAATTCTATGTTGGTTAGAACAGGAGCACTGTATCATGATATAGGTAAAATGATAAATCCACAATATTTTATAGAAAACCAATCTACAGGAGTTAATCCTCATAATGATTTATCTCCAAGAGATAGCTCTAGCATTATCTTAAACCATGTGATAAAAGGAGTAGAGTTAGCAAAAAAGAATAAATTACCAGATAGAATAATAGATTTTATTAGAACGCATCATGGAACTAGTACAACTTATTATTTTTATAAAAAAGAACAAGATTTAAATCCAGACACAA
This sequence comes from Polaribacter sp. 2305UL8-11, assembly GCF_058147165.1. Classification (NCBI taxonomy): domain Bacteria; kingdom Pseudomonadati; phylum Bacteroidota; class Flavobacteriia; order Flavobacteriales; family Flavobacteriaceae; genus Polaribacter; species Polaribacter sp. 2305UL8-11. The sequence goes on from NZ_JBYVJW010000004.1 coordinate 14,477, forward strand.
TTGTAGATTTAAAAGATTTTAAATACAAAGGGCCAATACCTTTTTCTAAAGAAACAGCAATACTAATGATGTGTGATGCTTCTGAAGCAGCATCAAAAAGTTTAAAAAAACCAACTGCACTATCTATTAATAATTTAATAGATAAAATAGTTGATAAGCAAATAGCTGAAAATCAGTTTTTAAATTCAGATATTACATTTAGAGAAATAGAAATTATTAAAAAAGTTATCAAGAAAAAATTGATGAATATTTATCACTTAAGAGTAGAATATCCTGAGTAATAAAAATAACTGAAAAAAAGTTAAAAAACATCTTGCTAAATTGTTTTTCTAATCTTACATTTGCACTCGCAATTTTTGTTTCAAGCTTCGGTTTGGAGTCGAAAGGAGAGGTGGCAGAGTGGTAATGCAGCAGATTGCTAATCTGTCGACCTTTTTGGTCGCCAGGGTTCGAGTCCCTGTCTCTCCGCTAAGAAAATTGCACTCGGGGTGTAGCGTAGCCCGGTCATCGCGCCTCGTTTGGGACGAGGAGGTCGCAGGTTCGAATCCTGCCACCCCGACATTGTTTTCGTAGAAACATAAAAACTACGGGCTCTTAGCTCAGCTGGATAGAGCACCTCCCTTCTAAGGAGGCGGTCGAAGGTTCGAATCCTTCAGGGCTCACATAAACCATCACAGAAATGTGGTGGTTTTTTGTTATTTATAGGTTTTGTAAGGGTTTAGAAAGGTTTTGTGTTTTTTATGGATCAATTCCAAAAGTTGTGGGATTTATACCCAATCTTATTATAGGAAGGAACACTTTTCGGCATACATTTCTTCATTAAAGAAAATAAAAAAGAGCAATCAATATGATTGCTCTTTATATATAACACATAGATGGGGTGTTATATCGTTATAAACATACTTGTGGGAGTAGTTATATTATTATCTTTTTACAACAGAAGTAAATACTTTTAAAGTATCTCTCTTAATAATTTTTGCATCACTATCTAAAGTTACTTTAATCACGCGTTCTGGGTTTGATACTTGAAATACATAACTGTATTGCCTAAAAGAAGTAATGTGGTAATTTGGATACTCTTTTTCTACAGTAGTTTTGTTAGATTCGTAATGCTCTAATTCTGTTTTTACGGGTTGGCAACTTGCTAAGACCCCTACAAATGTTAAACTTAATAACACTTTTCTCATAATGATAAAATTTACAATTAATAAAACAACTATTAAATTTAAATCAAACAGGAACTAACTTTGTAGAGGAGTTTAGCTTTTAGGTATCCTGTAAGCTATAAAATAATAGCAAACTAAATAATACATATAAAGTTAGGGAGCTTTAATAAATTGATAACATAATAGATGTTAGTCTATTTTGTTAAAAATATTTCAATAAATTTTAAAAAGAGGGTACATCAACAAGGGGATGTTGATGGTGCAAATATATAAAATTATTTTAACTTTAGAAAAGAGATATTGTATTTTATTCCAAAATTTAAAAAAGTACTACTTAAATTTCCTCCTTTGGCTTTTACATATCCTAATGAGCTTCTTAAGTTTAAAGTATTAGATAGTTTGTAATTTAAACCTAAGCTTGGTTTTATAATCAATCCTTGTCCTGTGCTAATGTCTCCACCACCAGCTGCACCAGCTAAAACTTGAGTAAATATAGAAGTAGAATTGTTAAAAAAAGAATTAGATTTAACTCCTAAACCTACAATACCTTCTGCATAAGCTCCTGCATTTCCAAAATTTGCAAATGATGTTTGACCTGCAAGAAAAATGTTTTTATTTAAATTTAGGTTAACCTGTAAGGAAATTTGATGCAAGTTTTCTGTTGGATTAAAATCTCTTTTTGCATTAAAATATAAATCTTGTTTTATAATAACGTCTAATCCTTTAAACTTTCCTAAACTGTAATTTTTTTCTTCAGAAATAGCACCATTTCTTTCAATATAATATTTAAGACCAAACCCAAAAGATGAGGTGTAAAAATAAGAATCAGGAGACATTACAAATCCTTTATTAATCGATACATAAATATCTTTAAAAAGTTTTTGTTCTAAAGATATGTCTGGATAAATTAAAAAACCACCTCTAGTATCTACACCACCACCACCACCAGCACCAATACCAAATTTGGCTAAAATGTTAGTACGGTTTTTATTCATAGATAAATGATAACCACCACCTAAAAAAACATCCATATAACCTGCCTTAATTCCATCGTAAGCACCATCTACTTTTAAGAATGCAAACCAATTCTTATTTAAATAAGAAGCCAACTCAAACCCAGCTAATTTTATTGTTTCACCATTGTATTTATTTCCGTTTGTATCTTTTGTGTCTCCTTTAATGGATAGGTTATTTAAATGGAGCATTAAAGAATTTCTGCTTGAGTTTTGATTCCAATCAGTCTTTTTTAAATCATTAATATTATATTCTTTTTCTGATGAATTGTAACTTGCATACTCAAAGTCTAATGGAATTTCTAATCCAATATTTAATTGATGATTTTTAATATTTCCATCATCAAAAAAATTAACATAACTCCAGCCAGAATTTATAGAAAAATTTTCGAATTGATACCCCAAATTTAAGTGAGGTAAAATAAATGCTCCACCACCATCTGGTGCACTAGCACCACCACCACCACCAAAGTGAAATCCTATATCTAAATAAAATTTATCTGAAAAATATTTTTTAATTCCAGCATTTACTCCTAAAGTAAAAAAACCACCTTTATTTCCTGCAACTGCACCATAAACACCCAAGCCTGTATAAGCCCAATCATTTAAAAATAAATTATAATGAATTCCTGTAAATCCCATATTAGGATCATCTGACCCTAAAGGATTGGCTGGTAAATCAATTGATAAAAAATCAATTTTTGCAAATCCTTTCTGAGTTACTTTTTCAGGTATATCTCCTGTTTGAGAAAATATAAATTGATTTAATAAAATAATTGATAATATAGTGATGTATTTTTTCATTTTTATCTTTTATTGACGGTAATGATAACTGTTTTTGAAGCGGGTGTATTACTAATGTCTGCTGTACTTTTAATTGGAACTAAAACATTTGCTTCTGGAAAATAAGTAGCTGTGCATTGTTTAGGTATGTTGTAAGGCAGAGCTAAAAAACCCTTTGCTTCTCTTTTTTCATTTTTAAAATGACTGGTTAAATCTACTAAATCTAATTTTTTTAATCCTAATAGTTTCATGTCATCTTTATTCATAAAAATAACTCTTCTTTCATTTAAAACACCTCTGTATCTATCATCCAAACCATAAATTGTTGTATTGTATTGATCGTGAGTTCTAATAGTCATCATTATAAATTGATTGCTTTCCAACTTAATTTCAGATGGTTTATTTAGCGTAAAATTAGCTTTTCCTGTAGAAGTAGGAGAAAAGTTATTTTCTCTAGCATTATTTGGTAAGTAAAAGCCACCTTTAATTCTTATACGTTTATTATAGTCTTTAAAACCTGTAATTGTGGCTTCAATTTTATCACGGATTAAATCGTAATTATCTGTGATTTTTGTCCAATTTATTGTAGAATTTTTTAAAGTAGCATTGGCAATACCTGCAATAATTTTGGGTTCGCTTAATAATTTGTTAGAATGTGGCTCTAGGTGTCCATGAGATTGATGTACAACTCCCATAGAATTTTCTACAGAAATAAACTGTTCTCCAGACTTTTGATAATCTTTTTCAGAACGTCCTAAGCAAGGAAGAATTAATGCTTTTTTACCTGTTACTAAATGACTTCTGTTTAATTTTGTTGATATATGTACTGTTAAATTACAGTTTCTTAAAGCTGTAGCAGTAAATTCTGTATCTGGAGTTGCAGAAACAAAATTGCCACCCATTCCAACAAATATTTTCGCTTTTTTTTGATGCATTGCTTCAATAGAATTTACAACATCAAAACCATGTTTTCTGGGCGATTTAAAATTAAATTCTTTGTCTAATTTGTCTAAAAACGAATCACTCATTTTTTCCCAAATACCCATAGTCCTATCTCCTTGAACATTAGAATGTCCACGAACTGGGCAAGTTCCAGCTCCTTTTTTTCCAATACTTCCTTTTAACAATAAAATATTTACAATTTCTCTAATATTATCTACAGAATTTTTGTGTTGGGTTAGTCCCATAGCCCAACAAATAATAATCTTTTCGTTGTTGATTATAAGCTGAGTAGCTTCTTTTATTTTTTCTATTGAAACCCCTGTTTGCGGAAGTAATTCTTCTATTGAATATTTGTCTAAATCATCCAACATTTCATCAATTCCTGCTGTTTTTTCTTTTATAAATTGATGATTAAAAACTGAACCTGGGTTTTCAGATTCCTTTTCTTTCATTAATTTTAAAATAATTTTTAGTAGAGCAACGTCTCCATTTATTTTTACTTGTAAAAATAAATCGGTTAAATCTTGTCCAGAACCTATCCATTTTAAAGGATTTTGAGGGTCTTTAAAATTCATTAACCCTACTTCTGGAAGTGGGTTTATAGTAATGATTTTTCCTCCATTATTTTTAGTTTCTCCAAGAGCAGTTAACATTCTTGGGTGGTTTGTACCAGGATTTTGTCCAATTACAATAACCAAATCTGCATGATTAAAATCATTTAAAGTTACAGAGCCTTTTCCAATTCCTAGTGTTTCAGAAAGCGCAGCTCCACTAGATTCATGACACATGTTAGAACAATCTGGTAAATTATTTGTGCCAAACTGTCTAACAAATAATTGATACAAAAATGCAGCTTCATTGCTAGTTCTTCCAGATGTGTAAAAAATAGCTTCATCTGGAGAATTTAAAGAGTTTAACTCATCACCAATTATTTTAAAAGCATTTTCCCAAGAAATTTCTTCGTAATTATCTTTTCCTTCTGGTAAATACATTGGCTGTATAATTCTACCACTTTTTCCAATTTCATAATCAGATAATTTAGATAATTCTTGTACAGAATGCGTGGCAAAAAACAAAGGAGAAACTTTGTTTCTAGTAGCTTCTTCTGCAACAGCTTTTGCACCATTTTCACAATATTCTGCCAAAAAAGCACGTTTTGCATCAGGATCTGGCCATGCACAACCTGGGCAATCGAAACCATTTTTTTGATTTAATTTTGATAAAAGTTGAATTCCTTTAGTTATACCAACTTCTGTATTTATGTGAGTTAAAGCAGATGCTATTGCTTTTGATCCTACAGATGTTTTAGGAACCTCTGTTAAACGAATTCCAGTGAGTTTTTCTGGTGGTTGTGCACTTGCTTTTTCTGACATTTTAATTTAATTTTATAAAATTAGGGTTTGCATAAATGGTCATTTTTTGTTTTCTGGTAAAACCAATTAAACAAATTCCAAATTCTTTTGCAAAATCTACAGCTAAAGAAGAGCATGCAGAAACTGCTATAATTATGGGTATTTTTGCAATGAAAGCTTTAGATACTATTTCGTAGGAAACACGTCCGCTAACCAATAAATAATTTGCTTCTTTAAGTTGTTTTTTTATCAACAAATCTCCAATTGTTTTGTCTACTGCATTGTGTCTTCCAATATCTTCTTTTATGCTTAATAGTTCTTGTTTTTTATTAAAAATTCCAGCAGCATGACTACCACCAGAAATTTTAAAAGTATTTTGAAACGTTTCTAGTTGTGTATACATTTTAGAAACTTCGTTGTTTGAAAAATGATGGTTTAGATGTAATTTTTTTCCATCAACTTTAATGTCTTTCAATTCTGTTTTACCACAAATTCCGCAAGAAGAAACAGATAATAAAGTTCTTTTATTTAAGTATCCTTTTCCTATTTTATGTTTAGGTAAAGTAATATTTATAATAGAGGGTACTTTGTTTTCTTCCTTAATTATTTCATACTTAAAGTTTTCATTGCTTTTATAAATATCTTCTGCAAATAACAAACCTCTTACCAACTCAAAATCATTATCTGGAGTCCTCATTACAACTGTGTAGGCTATATTATTGATGTTTATTTGCAAAGGAGCTTCTACAACCAAAATATCTTTTTTAGGGATTTGTTCATTTTGGTCGATTTTTAAACTCTGATAAATTAATGTTTGCATTAAAAAGTAGATTAGCCTTACAAACAAATTTACAGAAAAACTATTTCATAAAAAAAGTCTCGGAAATAAATCCGAGACCATCACTTTAGATGTTTTATACCCCTAAAAAATAAAACACCTAATAAGTGTGTTAAATTTAATAAAAATATAGGATTAATTATTTAAAACTGAGTTTTATTTTTTACAAAAAATAACAGCTAATGAGTTATTTTTAAGTGTTGTAAAAAATAAATAATAATCTCCTCCGTCTTTAATTTTGGTTTCTTTTCTTATTTGAGCTACCGTTTTTGGGAAGTTTCGAGTGGTAATATTTGCTTTTTTATTTGGTAGTAATTTTAGGATTTTCTTTTTATCATAAGGTAAAATATGCTCAATTGTAAAAATTCTACCAGGAAAATCTATTTTTTCTGAAGATGTATATAAGTGCGAGTGTTCATGTAATTTAAAAACAGGAAGTTGCTTGGAAATTTGATGAAATCCGCCAGATTTTAAAATAGCTGAATTTGGTTCGAATAAATAGGAGAGAGGTTCTGAGTATTCTGAAAAAACCACTTCTTTATATATGAAGTTGAATGTTTCTCTTTCTTCTTTTTTTATGTTGATAGTTTTGATTGTTATAGTGTTTTTATAGTCTCTTTCCAGTAAAAAAAGCAATTCTTTTACTTCGTTTTGTACTGCAACAATATGAATTTCTTTTACATTTTTTAACTCACTAATAGTTTGTGTAATATCTAAAACTGGAGATACTTTTACCAATATTTTAGCTGCTTTCGTAAAAAAGTAATCAATTTTTGGAGAGATATAAGGTTGGCAGTCTTTCAATAAAAAAACTTTGCCTTTTACATCATCTCTTCTTGAAGGGTCTATGTAAATACAATCAAATTTTGTAGGGTTTTCTTTTAGAAAATTTGTTCCATTTCCAGTAAATATTTTTACATTATTAACTTTTAGTTGTTTAAAGTTGTGTTTTACAATTGCTGATAATTCTGTGTTAATTTCACAATAAATAACCTCTTTAAATTGTTTGGCAAAATAAAAACAATCTACTCCAAAACCTCCTGTAATATCAATAATAGATTCGCCACTAATAATTTTAGATTTGTAGTCTGCAGTAATTTCTGATGAGGTTTGCTCAATACTAATTTTAGCTGGATAATAAATTTTATCCTCATTAAACCAGCTAGAAAGTTTGTGTTTAGATTTTTGTTTTGCTATAATTTGATTTGCCAATTCTTGTATAGAAACATCATCAAAAGGACTCCCTTTTAAAACTACTTTTGTAATATCTGATTTTAAATTCTCAGCTATAAACTTTTGAACATTTGGGTTTAAAATGGCAAGATTCAAAATAAAATTATAAATTTTTTGTGAGTGATTTTACAATCTTATTTTCTGATAAAAACTCTTTTAAAATAACTTTTAAAACTGTGTAAAGTGGCACTGCAGTAATCATACCTACAATTCCAAAAAGTAAGCCACCAATAATTATAACTAAGAAAATTTCTAAAGGATGTGATTTTGTTGTTTTTGAAAATATAACTGGCTGACTTACAAAGTTATCTACCAATTGCGCAATTAGATAACCAATCATTACATAGATGGCAGTTGGTAAAATTTCTGTTTGAAAGTCCAAACCAATATTACTTGTCATAGATAAAACAAACATAATTATTGCACCAATTAATGGTCCAACATAAGGAATAAGGTTTAACAACGCACATAAAAAAGCAATAACAACTGCGTTGTTAATTCCGAAAATTAATAAAATAATAGTGTATAAAACAAACAAAATAGTAATCTGTAATATCAACCCAATAAAATACCTTGATAGCAGGCTGTTAATGGTTTCTAAAGATTTGGAGAATCTATCTTCTGTCTTATTGGGTATAATAGTAAGGATTCCGTTTTTTAACAATCTGCTATCTTTCATAAAGAAAAAAGAGATAAATAATACCGAAAATAAGCCTACACTTAAAGAACCAACTGTACCTAAAACATAATTTAATAAGTTAGGAATTGCTTTAAATTGAGAAGCAAAATCGATATTTTTTAGTTCATTTAAAATATCAATTCCTTTTGTAGAAAAATATGCTGTTATTTGTTCAAAAATATGCTGAATATCTGCCTGTAATTCATCAATTTGTAAAAGTGATAAACTTTTGCCTTGTTCTGTTATTAAAGGAATAAAGAGTATTATTATTCCTATGATAATTCCTAATAAAAAAAACATTGTTGTAACAACAGCAATTGTGTTAGGAAATTTTAGTTTTCTTCTTAAAAAAAGAATAATTGGTCTTGCAATTAAAGAAATTATTCCTGCAATCATGATGTACACAATTACAGATTGAATTTTATATAAAAAATATACTAAAAGAAAAACTCCTAAAAGGATTCCTAAAGCTCTTAATATTCCATTTGAAATTGTTTTTGCTGTCATTTAATTATATCCTTTTACTTCGCCCATACTTAATTTACCACCATTTTCAAAAGTATGGTTTGTAGGTAACAATGTACCACTTTCTGTAGTAATCCAATCTTCCCAAGTTGCAAGAGTTCCATTCATTCTACCATTTTTTAGATACATTTTGTAGCTTTTTGGTACATAAGTAGCATCTAAAATCCAAACATAAGAATCTCCAGGAGTTGTGCCTCCACTTGTATATGTTACGCGTAAAGCCTCTTTATTATTAACAGTTTCAATATTTCTTACTACTCCATCATCAAATAATTTATGGGGTGCAACTAACCAAAATGAATCGTTATTAAAAATATTCCAAGCTCTTTTTACAATTTTATCATCTTGAATTTCTTGCTTTTCACCTTTAAAATAAACCGTACTTTTTTCGATGTCAGCAGGAAATAAGTTCACACGAAAATCTTCCCAAAAAACATCTACAACATGATTTTTTTTATCCCAAATAAAACTTCTTCTACCTCCAAAACTCCATTTTAAATAGCGTGTATTTTTGTAAGCTTCGTGGTTTATTGCGTTTAAAATTTTATGAGCCAGCTTATTAGCTTTTAAATTATAGGCTTTTACATTAGATGTCGGAATTTCTAAACCAAATAAAGAAAGGGTATGTTTTGTTGGTAGTTGAATGCCAGCTTCAGTTTTTTTCCAATCTGACCAAGTTGAAGAAACGCCGCCAATTGGAATTATAGAAGTCCACATTTTAAAAGAAGTAGGAAAGTATTTATCATTTAGAGTCCATAAATAAGAATCTCCAGGAGTAGAACCACCAGAATTATAAGTAATTAGTAAAGCATCTTTGCCATTTTGTTTTACAATGCTTCTTTCTGTACCTGGATCAAAAATTTTGTAAGGAGCAACTAACCAGAAAGAATCGTTATTAAAAAAGTCAGTTGCTTTTTTTATAATTTCTGCATTTTCTACTTTTTTATTGGCTTGAAAAACTTCAGATTTTGAAGTGTCTTTTGTATTTAAAATAACTTTATAATCATCCCAAGAAACGTGTACAATGTTTTCTTGTTTTAACCATTTATAGTGGTGTGCATCTCTAAAACTCCATTCTATTATTTCTGTATTTTCAAATGCTTCATGATTTAAAGCATTAAACATTTTTATAGCCAAAGCATCTGCTTCTTTGCCTTTTTTTCCATTTGGTAAGGGTTGGTTATTTACGAAATAATAAATTCCGCCAGCAATAATTAAAAGCAATAAAAAGATTCCAATAAATTTAAAAAACTTCTTCATTTTTATAATTAAAAATTCAGAAGCTAAAATATCAAATTTTAAAAGAAGAAACTATTTGTTTGCCTTATAATAATTTAAAACGTGTTTCGGAATTTCCATTTCTTGCGGTTTTCCTTTATCTGCAATAGGATATTCTGCCACTTGTTTTATGGGTACTAAACCTGCCCAAACATCTAAATCGAAATCTTCTGGTTCATCTGCTACACCAACATCTCTAATTTTTGCAGATGCAGTTTCTATAGTCATTTCTATAGTTAAAGTTCTATCAAATTCTGCTTGATTCATTTCTCGAATTTCATCCCATCTGCCTTTCATCATGTGTTCCATAAAAGCAAATAGTGCATTGTTTTTTGCTTCTTTTTCTTCAATTTTTTTAACTGAGCCAAATAAAGTTGCAGATCTGTAATTTACAGAATGATGAAAGCCAGAACGTGCCAAAACTAAGGCGTCTAAATGCATTACAGTCATGCTCATTTCTCTGGCTTTTAGTAGAGAAGTAAGCATTCTATTGGCATTAGAGCCATGTAAAATAATTTTGTTACCCATTCTTCCATAAGCCATTGGAATTGTAATGGCTTTACCTTCAAAAATGTAACCAACATAGCCAATAAAACCAGCGTCTAAAATGGAATTTATTTTTTCAACATCGTAAGTTGCTCTAATTGCACCTCTTTTTACCCTATTTAATTTTGATTTTTTGTATGTTTTCATTATTTCAAACTTTTAACTAAAACGTGATTTTTATATCCTTTGTTTTCGACAACAAAATCTATAAAACCTACTTTTTTATAATTGTTCAATTCGTAAAACTGAATTGCCTTATAATTAAGAATGTAGGTAACCAGCCAAATAACATCAAACTTTAATTTGGTAACTTTTTCAATGATTTTTTGATGCAATTGGCTACCTAATTTCTTTCCTAAAAAATCATTGAGAATGTAAATTTTATCTAATTGACAAACACTCTTTTCTTTGATGAAATCTACGGTTTTATTGAGTATCACTTTAGCAAAACCTACAGGAAGTTCATCATCATAAATAAGCCAAAAAATGTTGATTTTATCTTCTAAGTCTTTTGTGATTTTTGCGATGTTGAAAGAGGCATTACAAAAAGATAATACTTCATTTTTGTTTTTTATATATTGACTATGAGATTCGTTAAAGGTAATTCTACCTAACAGTGCTATGATTTTTGCATCAGAGATATTTGCTTCTTTTATAGTAATCATTCTTATCTTTTTGAAGGATGAGTTTCTTTATAGTAATCTGAGTTTATTTTTGTTTTTTCTAAATTTTTAGGTTTAAAAATTCTTTTTGTTGATGCAGGATATTTCTCCATATATTTTGATGGACGAATTGGACGCTCTACAAAATTACCAGAACAACTTGGGCAAACGTTTTCAAAAATTTCTATAGCACAGGTTTTGCAATATGTACATTCAAAAGAACAAATCATTGCTTCTGTAGAGGTGTTTGGTAAATCTTTGTTACAATGCTCGCAATTTGGTCTTATTTCTAACATTATAAATATCTTTCTTTAATAATTTCTATATGCCAAATACTATGTCCTAAAAGGATAAAAGCACAAGCTCTTGCAGACACTGTAGCATTACTTGCGGTTCCTAAATTCTTTAAATTATCATTAGAAATACTATTAATTAAATTAATTGAGTATAAACGTGTCATTGTAAACTCTTTAATTAATTGTTCTAAAGATTTACTGTTTGCTTCTGAGGGTTCTATATAAATATCTTGATCGTAACCAGCCAAAGCAGTTGTATCTTTTCTTGCAATTCGTAATAAACGATACATAAAAATGCGTTCTGTATCTATAATATGTTGTAACAATTCTTTAATTGTCCATTTTTGGGGTAGATATCTATACTCTAATTTCTCTTTTGGTATTGATGAAAAGAAATTAACAACCATTTCTTTATCATCTTCAAAACCAGAAACTAACGCTGTTTCATCTGCAACTTTTTCTATGTATCTTAAGTAATATTCGTTATATTCTGTTGCTTTTAATTCTTTTTTTATCATTGTTTTTCGTTTATAATACTCATGTTATATGTAGACCAGTATGTGTTACCCATTTTGGTATTTTCTTTTAATAAGCCTTCAATTTTAAACCCGCACTTTTTATAGCAATTTATGGCTTTTTTATTAAAATCATAAACACCTAAATCTATTCTGTGTAAATTCATTTCTTCAAAACCTATTCGTACAAGTTCATTAATTATCAAACTACCAAAACCTTTGTTTCTGTTTTTTTTATCACCGATTAAAACCCTACAAATTCTTGCATTCATATTTGGTTTGTTGATGTTGTTTAATTCTGCATGTCCAATTATTTCTTTAGAATTTGTATCAACTACTTTATAAACAATTCTATTAGGTACTTTTATATATTCGTGTAATTGAGAGTGTGTTATAGGAAAATTAAAAATGGTTGCACTAAATGAATACATTAAATGCTCGGAATCAATCCAGTTGATTAATCTGTCAAAATCTGAATTTGTAAAAGGTTTTAGTTCAATCATTATTGATGAATTTCTTAATTCAAAATTAGTATATTTATGGACTGTTGTAATCATCCAGAATTAAAATAAATAATAGTCCAGATTGTGTTTCCAAATAAAACAACTTTTCAATTAGATAGAAAAAGCAAACAAGCATTGTACTTGCAATTATCAAATACTTTTATAGAATTGATTAAAAGTAGAAAATTATTGCCAGAGACAAAGTTACCAAGTAGTCGAGTTTTGGCAGAAAACCTAAAAGTTCACAGAAAAACGGTTGTAGCTTGTTATGAAGAGTTATTGTTGCAAGGTTGGGTAGAAAGTATCCCAAAAAAAGGGACTTTTGTAAATGCCAATCTACCAGAATTAAACGTACAAAACTTTGCTGTTAATTATCAACTTAAAAAAGCAAATAGTGCTGGATTCTATTTTTATAAAAATGAAGAATTGAAAAGAAAATCTCCAGAAAAGAAAAATGATTTTATGTATTTAAATGATGGAATTTCTGATGCAAGATTAACGCCAATAGAAGATATTGCAAGAATATATAGAAGAATTTGTAGCAGAAAACATATTTATAAAGAAATGTCTTATGGTTCTTTATTTGGCAATGAAAAATTGAGAAAAACGTTGGCAAACTATTTGAATAAAACTCGAGGGTTATCTATTTCTTATGAAAATATTTTGATAACAAGAGGAAGTCAAATGGGCATTTATTTGTCTTCTAAACTCCTTTTAAAAAACAATGATTTTATTGTAATTGGGGAAACAAATTATGCATCAGCAGATTCTACATTTTTGCAAAGTAATGCAAATTTAGCAAGGGTTTCTGTAGATGAAAACGGATTAAATATTAAAGAAATTGAGGAGATTTGTAAAAAGAAATCTATAAAAGCGGTTTATGTAACTTCTCATCATCATCACCCAACAACAGTTACTTTATCTGCGGAAAGAAGAATTCACTTATTGAATTTAGCTAAAAAATACAATTTTGCCATTATAGAAGATGATTATGATTACGATTTTAATTACAACCATTCTCCAATTTTACCTTTGGCAAGTCATGATACAAATGGAAATGTAATTTACATAGGTTCTATTTGTAAAACAGTGGCTCCTGTTTTTAGAATTGGTTATTTAATTGCGCCAAAAGAGTTTGTAAATGAAGCTGCTAATTTGCGAAGATTTATTGATAGGCAAGGAGATGCTTTATTAGAACTAGCTTTTGAGGAGTTTATTAAAAATGGAGATTTAGACAGGCACATTAAAAAAGTAATGAAAGTTTATAAAGCAAGAAGAGATTTGTTTAGCAAACTTTTAAGGGAACAGTTTTACGATGTTTTTAGTTTTAAAATACCAAAAGGAGGGATGGCTGTTTGGTTGACTTTAAACAAACAATATTCTTGGAAATTAATTGCAGAAATTGCTCGAAAAAATAAATTAGAAATAGGAGAGTGGCAACGTTATGATCATGCAAATTCAGGGCATAACTCTATAAGAATAGGGTTTGCCACTTATAATGATGAAGAAATTTATGAGTTGGTTGATCGGTTTTCCAAAACTATAGATGAAATAAAAAATTGATATTTTCTATTACAACTGTCATTTTGAAATGAGTTTTTTTTAAGCGATTGAGAAACTTTGATATTTTATTTTTTCCTTGAGATTCTCCCTTCATTCTTGATTTGGAATGATTAAGGAAAAAATTTTTGTAAACTTTTTAGGTGGTTTTTTAGTAATAGAAATGTTTTCTTTTGTAAAGGGATGTATGAATGCTAAAGTTGAAGCATGCAAATACAAGCCTTTTCCGTTTAAAATAAAATCTGGATTACCATATTCTCTATCACCTAAAATTTGATGACCAATTGCAGCTAAATGTTTTCTTAATTGATGTTTTCTGCCTGTTTTTGGTTTTAATTCAACAAGATTTAAAAACTCAAAACGTTTTGAAATGACAGAATCTAAAACGTTAAATTCTGTTCCAGCATTTTTATTGTCAACTTTTAAATTAATAATTCCTCCAGAACACATTTTGCCAATTGCGATTGCAAAATATGTTTTTTTGATTTCTTTATTTTTAAATAGTTCATTTAATTTTTGAATTGAAGCACTTGTTTTTCCAACTAGTAAAAGGCCACTTGTTGGGTAATCTAATCTGTGAATGGGTTGTGGTTTTACAGCATCAGGTTGACTACTTTTTTGTAGATTTTGTGAAAGCGCATTTGCAATAGTTACAAATTTATTTCCGCTGACTAATATTCCTGCAGGTTTGTATATAATTGCTAAATAATCATCTTCAAATAAAACTTCTAAATCTAATTTTAGTCTTTCAAAAGTTGAAGAATTTTCTGATTCAAAAAGTTCAATTTTCTCTCCACCAGAAATATATTTGGATGTTGTAGCTATATTCCCATCAATAAGAATGAGTTCTTTTTTAATGGCTTTTTTAATACCAGATTTTGTAGGAATTGTTTTAAAAATTCCAACACCATATTCTTGAAAACGAATTGGTTTTACTCTACTTTTAGCTATGTGAGTTTCTATTGCTCTCATCTATTTAGATAAACCACTTCCAAGGTTCTATGAAGATTAAAAAGGTGGAAATCAGAACTAACAAAAAAGAGGCTTTTTTTACTTTTCTATTATCATTAGAAATAAATATAAAAAGAAGAGTAAAAATTTCTACAACAAATATGTAAATTACGTAAAAGTACTTAATGTATTGTAATCCATATACAGCTCTTTTTTTACCATCTGAACATGTGTATTCAATATATAAATCATAATTAATTTTGACTAGAATTAAATTTGAAATTACTAAAAAAGTAATAATTATGATATTTAAATTCTTTCTTAATCTCATTTAGCAAACAATTGCCCAATATCTTTAAAGGCTTTAAATTCTAATGCATTATTTTCTGGATCCATAAAAAACATAGTGGCTTGTTCGCCTACTTTTCCTTTGAAACGAATACAAGGTTCAATTTCGAATTTTGTGTTTGCTGCTTTTAATCTGTCAGCTAAAGCATTCCAATCTTCCCAAGTTAAAACCACACCAAAATGTGGTACAGGAACATTATGTCCATCTACATCGTTAGAAATTCTTACAGGTGCAAAACCTTTTTTAACGTGAATTACCAATTGATGTCCAAAAAAATTAAAATCTACCCAATCTTGAGTAGAACGACCTTCTTTACAGTTTAAAATATCTCTGTAAAAAGTTCTACATTTTTCTAAATCTTGTACTGGAATTGCTAAGTGGAATGGTTGTATGCTCATTTAGTTCTTGGTTTTTAGTTTGTGGTTATTGGTATTGGATTTTTCAAATTTTAAAATTGAGATTTCTCGACTTCGCTCGAAATGACATTTGTTAGAAATTTTCATTTTTGCTAACTGCTAACTGCTAACTGCTAACTGCTAACTGCTAAAAGCTAAGGCTAATTAAAAACCAGCTGCAGCATCATCACCTCTAGGATCTGCACCACCTTCTAAATCTCCATTTGGTAACACTAAAATAGCATCAACTCTACCAATAATCAAAGAATTTTTTTCTAAAATTTGATATCCCAAAGATTCTAATTTTATTTTTGTTTTTTTGTCAAATCCATTGGGCTCCATTCGAATAACGTCTGGCAACCATTGATGATGAAATCTTGGTTTGTTAACAGATTCTTGCATCCCCATATTAAATTCGGTCACATTTAAAATGTTTTGTAGTACAGAAGTTATTATTGTTGAACCTCCAGGTGTACCCACAACCATTTTTAATTTCCCATTTTGCTCAACAATTGTTGGTGTCATAGAGCTTAACATTCTTTTTTCTGATGCAATTGCATTTGCTTTAGAGCCAACCAAACCATAAACATTTGGCACTCCTGGTTTGCTAGAAAAATCATCCATTTCATTATTTAAAATAAAACCTGCACCTTTTACTACAACTTTAGAACCATAGCCTGTGTTTAGGGTTGTAGTTACAGAAACTGCATTTCCAAATTGGTCTACAATAGAATAATGAGTTGTTTCATCACTTTCATAGCCTAAAATTTTTCCGTGAGAAATTGCAGAAGATGGTGTTGCTTTATCCCAAGAAAAAGTTTCCATTCTTTGGTTGATGTACTTCTGGTCTGTTAAACTATCAATAGGAACTTTTATAAAGTCAATATCACCCAAGTAATGAGCTCTGTCTGCATAAGATCTTCTTTCTGCTTCTGTTAATAATTGAATATATTTAGTAGAGTTATGTGCTATTTTAGAAACATCAAAAGGTTCTATAGATTTTAAAATTTGTGCCAAGCAAATTCCACCACTTGCAGGTAAAGTCATAGAAGTTATTGTATAGTCTTTGTAAGTAAACGCTATTGGTTTTCTCCAAATTGCTTGGTATTTTTCTAAATCTTGGTGCGTAATAATGCCTCCTAATTCTGCAATATAATTTACAAATAAATCTGCGGTTTTTCCTTTGTAAAAACCATCTTTACCAAAATCTCGAATGCGTTCTAAAGTTTGTGCTAATTCCTCTTGTTTTAAAATATCTCCAGCTTTCCATTCTTTACTAAAAACAGTTTTATAAGTGTTTACTTTTTCAAATCTTTCTGTGGCACTGTTTAATGATTTTGCTTGTTTTTTGG
The DNA here is from genome assembly GCF_058147165.1 of Polaribacter sp. 2305UL8-11. NCBI lineage: Bacteria > Pseudomonadati > Bacteroidota > Flavobacteriia > Flavobacteriales > Flavobacteriaceae > Polaribacter > Polaribacter sp. 2305UL8-11. Next base: position 31,415 of record NZ_JBYVJW010000004.1, read on the forward strand.
TGATTGTAATTCCGTTTCTTGCTAAATCTATAGCAGGCTGAATTAATTCTTTAAAAGGTAAGCTCCCAAATTTTTCATAAACTTTAAAAGTACCAGCAACAGATCCTGGAACCCCAACTGCATGAGCACCTAATGTACTTTTGTTTTCAATTACGTTTCCTAAAGAATCTAAATACATGTCTTTATGGGCTGTAATTGGTGCTTTTTCTCTAAAATCTAAAGTCCCTTTAGTGCCATCGTTATTTCTATACACCATAAAACCACCACCACCAATATTTCCTGCAACTGGATATACAACTGCCAAAGCAAAATGTGTTGCAACCATTGCATCATAGGCATTTCCTCCTTTTTTTAGAATGTCTGAACCTATTTTAGATGCTTCCTCTCTTGCAGAAACTACCATTGCTTTTTGGGTTATTAAACCTGTAATTTTTTCTTTTTTACAAGTAATAAATATTGATAATAAAGAGAGAAGCAAAAGTGTTTTTTTCATACTTAAGTTTGGTTTTGTCAACCTGAACTTGTTTCAGGTTCTCATTAGTTTTGTATTTGAGTGCGACTGAAATAAATTCAGAAGAACAATTATTATTCTTTAATGAAAGTCAGTTCTTTTAATTTTTTGTTTGAAAACGCTATTAAATCTTTAAAAAAAAGAGCAAAGTCTTCTTCAAATTCTTTTTCCAAATTAGTCAAATCTTCAATGGCTAAATTCATTTGAGATTTACCTTTTGTTCTATGGTTCATTCCATTTAAAACCTTTTCAATTCCCTCTCCAAATTGATAATTAAACAATATATCATATTCAATCATATATTTGATAAATTGCTGAGATTTAATAGGTAATTCATCAGATTTTTCTCTAAATAAATTATAAATTGATTTGGTATAAATATCTAAAGGAATTGCAGAATAGGTATCCCAATTTTTTGCTAAAAAGTAATCGTAAAAAATATCGATAATCACACCATTATAATGTCTATAACGTTTATGTAACCTGCGTTTACTTTTTCTTACAATTTTATGAGCATCTGTAAAAGTATCTATTTCTCTGTGCAAGAAAATACCTTGTTGAATTTCTTTAGAAAAACCTTCGTAATGATTTCCTCTAATATGGTCTGCAATAAAATTGCCAATCATAATATTGGTGTCGTTTTGTGAAAGGTATAAATGAGCTAAAAAATTCATTTGCTAAAAGTAAACAAAAAGAGGCTGTCTAAAAAGTAGTTAAGTATGTCAAACTGAGCCTTTCTTCTTCGCTCAAGACAGGCTTTGTCGAAGTTTTATAATTCATTGATTGTCAATTATATTTCGACAAGCTCAATATGACAAGTAGTTAATTTTTTGACTTTTCAGACAGCCTCTTTATATATTATAAATTACTGTTTCCACAGGAATGATAAACTGTATAAATGCAAAAAGCAACTGTGTTGCTAATTATTCAACATCACAGGCATCACAAGCATTGTAATTTTTTCACCTTCGTCAGTGCCATCAATTGGCGTTAAAATCCCAGCTCTGTTTGGTAAAGACATTTCAATTAAAACTTCGCTAGAACTTAAGTTATTTAACATTTCGCTTAAAAAACGAGAGTTGAAACCAATTTGCATATCATCACCTTGATAATCGCAACTTAAACGTTCGTCAGCTTTGTTAGAAAAATCTAAATCTTCAGCAGAAATATTTAATTCAGTCCCTGCCATTTTTAAACGAATTTGATGTGTAGTTTTACTAGAGAAAATAGAAACACGTCTTACAGAATTTAAGAAAGAAGCTCTATCAACTGTTAGTTTATTTGGGTTTTCCTTTGGGATAACTGCTTCGTAATTTGGATATTTTCCATCAATTAAACGACATACTAAAACAATATTATCAAACGTAAACTTTGCATTGGCATCATTATATTCGATAGTAACATCGCTATCAGAACCGCCTAAAATACCTTTTAATAAGTTTAAAGGTTTTTTTGGCATAATAAACTCTGCTGTTTGATCTGCAGTAACATCTGTTCTAGAATATTTTACTAATTTATGCGCATCTGTTGCTACAAAAGTCAAACTTTGTGAGCTAAACTGAAAGAAAACTCCACTCATTACTGGACGTAAATCGTCATTTCCAGCAGCAAAAATAGTTTTAGAAATAGCAGTTCCTAAAATATGCGCAGGAACTACAGTTTTGCTTGGACTTGGTAAAGAAACCGCTTTTGGAAACTCATCTCCACCAAAATAAGCCATATCATATTTTCCTTGATCAGAACTAATTTCAATAGTATTATCACCTTCTGTTTTAAACGTTAAAGGCTGATTAGGAAATGTTTTTAAAGTATCTAATAATAAACGTGCAGAAACAGCAATAGCACCAGAACTTTCGCTTTCTACTTCTACCACAGAACTCATTGTAGTTTCTAAATCTGATGCAGAAACTTTTAATTCATTTTCAGATAATTCAAATAAAAAGTTATCTAAAATTGGTAAGGTATTGTTGCTATTTATAACGCCGCCTAAAACTTGTAATTGTTTTAATAATTGCGAACTCGATACAATAAATTTCATTGATTTTCTTTTCTTAATTAGTCTTACAAATATAACTTTATTAAGTGATTCTAAAAATTAATTTATTAACAGGTTATGAGCATTTTGTTGATGGTTTTAGAAACGTTATAATTATGTTAATTCATCTATTTTGGTTGATAAAAAAAGTACATTTGTTTAATAACATATCTCTTTTTAAGAAGTATAATGTCTCCTCGAGCGCAGTCGAGAGGTTTTATTTAGGTCTCGACTGCGCTCGACCTGACATATTTATTATTTACCACTAAAATATTAAAATGAAGAAATTTTTATTTTCATTATCAGCTTTATTGCTAATTTCTACTACAATATTTGCACAAAAACCAGCTAAATTAACTTCAAATCAAATTTACGAGAAAATTCAAAAGTTAAATTTTTTAGGAACAGCTTTGTACATTGCAGCACATCCAGATGATGAAAACACACGATTAATAGCCTATTTAGCAAACAACGTAAAAGCAAGAACAGGGTATTTGTCTTTAACAAGAGGAGATGGAGGTCAGAATTTAATTGGACCAGAAATTAGAGAGTTGTTAGGCGTTATTAGAACCCAAGAATTGTTAGCAGCAAGAAGCATTGATGGAGGAGAGCAATTGTTTACAAGAGCAAACGATTTTGGCTATTCTAAACATCCAGATGAAACTTTAAAAATTTGGAACAAAGAAGCTGTTTTAAGTGATGTTGTTTGGGCAATTAGAACGTTTAAACCAGATGTAATTATCAATAGATTTAATCATAGAACTCCAGGAACTACGCATGGACATCATACTTCTTCTGCTATTTTAAGTGTAGAAGCTTTTGATTTGGCTGGAGATAAAACTAAATTTAAAAATCAATTAAAATATACAGGTACTTGGCAGCCAAAACGCTTGTTTTACAATACATCTTCTTGGTTTTATAGAGATAAAAAGAAGTTTAAGGAATTAGCAAAAGATTTTACGACATTTGATATTGGTGTGTATTACCCATTAAAAGGCTTGTCTAACAACGAGTTAGCGTCTATTGCAAGCAGCCAGCATTTATGTCAAGGTTTTGGAAGATTAACCATAAGAGGAGCACAAACTGAATATGCAGAGTTTTTAAAAGGCGATAAACCAAAAGATAAAAATGATATTTTTTCTGGAATAAATACCACTTGGAATCGTGTAAAAGGTGGTGGAGCAATAGGTGATATTTTATATGAGGTTGAAGAAAATTTCGATTTTGTAAATCCATCTAAACACTTGCCAAAATTGATGAAAGCATATCAAAAAATACAAAAAATAGAAGATGATCATTGGCGAAAAATTAAGTCAACACAAATTAAAGAAATTATCGAAGCCTGTGCAGGGTTGTATTTAGAAGCTTCTGCTGTGAGTTCATCTGGAATACCAAATGCTACAATAGATGTGAATTTTGAAGTTTTAAATAGGAGTAATGTGCCAATTGAACTATTGTCAATTACATCTACACTCGATAAAAAAACAATTAAAAAAGAAGTTGATTTATTAGCGAATAAAAAACTTAATTTTAGAGAAACAATCAACCTGAAAACGAATGAATTTTCAGATCCTTACTGGCTAAGAAAAGAAGCTTCTTTGGGAATGTACACTGTTGAAAATCAACTATTAATTGGAAAGCCAGAAACACCAAGACCTACTAAAATTAATTTTAATTTAATTATAGATGAAGTTCCGATTACTATTACCAAAAATGTAGTAAGAAGATACTCAGAAAGAGATAAAGGAGAAATTTATGAACCTTTTGAAATTCTGCCAAAAGTAACTACCAAACTCAAAGATAAAGTCATTATTTTTTCTGATAATGCTCCAAAAAAAATATTGGTAGAAGTTAGAGCAGGAGAAAATAACGTTTCAGGAAAAGTACATTTAAAAGTACCAACCAATTGGTCTGTTTCTCCGAAAGAAATCAATTTTACCATTCAGCAAAAAAACGACAAACAAATGGTGGAATTTTTAGTGAATCCGCCTAAAAATCAATCTGAAGGAAAATTAGAAGTTATAGCAACTTCTAATGGCAAGAAATTTACAAAAGAGTTGGTAGAAATTAATTACAATCATATTCCAAAACAATCGGTTTTACTAAATTCTGAAGCAAAAATAGTAAGACTAAATATTAAAAAAGTTGGAAACAGAATTGTTTATATTAAAGGTGCAGGAGATGCAGTTCCAGAAAATTTACGTCAAATTGGTTATGAAGTAACAGAAATAAATCCAGCAGAAATAAATGAAAATATTTTGCATTCTTATGATGCTATTGTTTTAGGAATTAGAGCTTATAATGTAGTAAAAGAATTGAAATTTAAACAAAAATTTTTATTAGATTATGTCCAAAAAGGAGGCAATATGATTGTGCAATATAATACTAATAGAAGAGTAGATGTTGCAGCTCCTTATCAATTGCAACTCTCTAGAGATAGAGTTACTGATGAATTTGCAGAAGTACGAATTTTAGATAAAAATCATGCTGTTTTAAATTATCCAAATAAAATTACACAAGAAGATTTTAAAGGTTGGGTGCAAGAAAGAGGGTTGTATTTTCCTAATTCTTGGGATTCGAATTACACTCCAATTTTATCGATGAATGACAAAGGAGAAACACCAAAAAACGGAAGTTTACTAATAGCAAAATATGGTAAAGGAAATTACATATACACAGGTTTAAGTTTCTTTAGAGAATTGCCTGCAGGAGTTTCTGGAGCGTATAAATTGTTTGCGAATATGCTTTCAGTAGGAAAAGAGAAAACTGAAGTAAAACAAATAATTAAAGAGTAAGTGTCTCCTAAAGCGCAGTTGAGAGGTATAATTAGTTCTCGACTGCGCTCGAACAGACAAATAAAGTTTGCAAACAAGTTTAGCCTTGATTGAGCGGTTTGTTTGAGCTCTTTTTTATGCTGAAATAAATTCTGTATTTTTTGTAATAATGAAACATGTTATTAAATAAGTGAGATGCTGAAATAAATTCAGCATAAAAAAAGCGAGTAGCGAAAGCAGGAAATAGCTTCAAAAAAAAATAGACAAAATGGATAAAAAATACGTTTGGAAAAAAGAGTACACCTTGGTTTTGGTAGCCAATGTTATTTACTTAATTGCGTTTTATTTTATTACAAATTACTTTACTCTTTAATCGATGGAAATTGCAAGTAAATTACACACAATAGATTGGGTTATTTTATCGGTAACTTTAACATTTATTGTTGCTTACGGAACTTATGTAACTCGCAAAAATAAAAATGTAACAGACTACATAAAAGGAGGGAGTGACTCTAAATGGTGGACGATTGGACTATCTGTAATGGCTACACAAGCAAGTGCAATTACGTTTTTGTCTACTCCTGGACAAGCGTTTCATAGTGGTATGGGATTTGTCCAATTTTACTTTGGTTTGCCAATTGCAATGGTAATTATTTGTGTGGTTTTTATACCCATTTATCATAAATTAAAGGTTTACACAGCGTATGAATTTTTGGAAGGAAGGTTCGATTTAAAAACAAGAAGTTTAGCTGCAATTTTGTTTTTAATTCAGCGTGGTTTGGCAGCAGGAATTACCATTTTTGCGCCAGCCATAATTTTAAGTGCAGTTTTAGGTTGGGATTTGTTAACGTTGAATATTATTATCGGGTTTTTGGTAATTATTTATACTGTTTCTGGAGGAACAAAAGCAGTAAATGTTACGCAAAAACAGCAAATGATTATCATTTTTATAGGAATGCTAATTGCATTTTTTATGATTATGAGTCAGCTTCCTGCAAATATTACTTTTACAAATGCATTAGAAATTGCTGGTGCAAGTAATAAAATGAAAGTCTTAGACTTTTCTTTTGATTTAAGTAATCGTTACACAGTTTGGACAGGTGTTTTGGGTGGAACATTTTTAATGTTGTCTTATTTTGGGACAGACCAAAGTCAGGTACAACGTTATTTATCAGGGAAATCTGTTCGTGAAAGTCAGTTGGGTTTAATTTTTAACGGATTGTTAAAAGTACCCATGCAATTCTTTATTTTATTGATTGGAGTTATGGTTTTTGTGTTTTATCAATTCAACCCATCTCCTTTAAATTTTAATCCAGGTGCAAATAAAGAGGTTTTAAAATCGAAATATGCACAGGAATATAAAGCATTAGAACAAGAACATATTGCTATTGAAAATAGCAAAAAAGTACTTTTTATTGATGGTTTTCAAGTAGAAGAACAACAACAAGTTTTAGATTTAAATAAAAAAGATTTAGCATTAAAAGAAAAATCGAAAGTAATTATTGACAAGGTTGATGAAGAAAATCCATTAGAAAAAATAGAGTCTAATGACAAAGATTATGTGTTTATCCATTTTATTTTAAACAATTTGCCTAGAGGTTTAATAGGACTTTTATTAGCGGTAATTTTATCTGCAGCAATGTCATCAACAGCATCAGAATTAAATGCGTTGGCAAGCACAACTGCCATAGATTTATACAAAAGAAACGTAAAAGAAGAAAAGAGCGAAGCACATTTTGTAAAAGCCTCTAAATGGTTTACTTTACTTTGGGGTTTAATAGCTATTTCTGTGGCTTGTATCGCCAATTTATTCGATAATTTAATTCAATTGGTAAATATTATTGGTTCTATTTTTTATGGTAATGTTTTGGGGATTTTCTTATTGGCATTTTTTATAAAATTTGTAAGAGGAAATGCTGTTTTTATTGCAGCATTAATTACACAAACAATTATTATAGCTGTCTACTTTTTAGATTGGTTGCCTTATTTGTGGTTAAATTTACTGGGTTGTGTTTTAGTGATGGGAATTGCTGTTTTGTTACAAACTTTTTTGCCTTCAAAAGATGATTTTAACAATGTCGATTCTACCAAGATTAACTAATTTTTGATGGAAAAGTATACGTATTCAAAATGGTTTAAAATAGGAATTACTTTTTTCTTATTAATCTTGATTGGAGTTTTTATAGCTTTGTTTTTTATGCCCTTTTTTGATGATAAAACACAAGAAAGTTCAATTTATATAATTGCTCCAATATCTATTTCTTTAATAATATTTTGTTTTTTAGGGATAAGAGACCTTTTTATATCTAATGTCATTATTACAGATACTTTTATTTCTGCTAAAAATGTTTTGTCACACAGAAAGCTAAGAATAGAAGAGATTAAAGGGTATAAAACCAATGAGAATTATATTTTTATTTACCCAAAAAATAATTTAAAAAAGAGAATAAAAATTTCGAATTATATTTCTGATGATGGAGAAATTGGATATTGGCTTCATACAGGTTTTATAAATTTAAATGAGCAAGAACAAATAAAAGAAGTTAAGGATTTTCAAAGAAATAGTGAGTATGGAATATCTACTCAAGAAAAATATACATTACTAAATAAAGCACATAAAATAGCAAAATGGATTAAATTTTTAAGTATTTCTATTACAGTTTTAGCCCTGTTTTTAGCAAAGTACTTTAGTAATGAAAAATTTGTTTATATACTAGTTTTTATACCTTTAGTAATTATACTTATTGTTCTTTCTTTTAAAGGGATTATTAAATATGATGAAAAGAAAGAAGATGAACAAACTATCTACCCAAGTGTTTTATGGGGTTTTCTTTCACCAGTTTTTGGTCTATTATTATATGTAATGTTCACTATAAATATTTTAAAATATGATGCCATTTGGGAATTACTAATATCCACTACTTTTGTAATTTTCTTTTTGTGTGTTTATGGTTCTAAAGAGTATAAGTTTGAAAACGCTAAATCAATAGGTACTTTTATAAGTTTATTTGTGTTTTCTGCTATGTACTGCTTTAGTGTTATTGTTATTTATAATGTGTTTTTTGATATTTCTAAAACCAAGCTACATAAAGCTGCTATTTTAGAGAAAAGAATTAGCAAAGGAAAAACAACGAGTTATTATTTTAAGTTAAATCACATAAAATTGTCTGATGAAGCAAGAGAGTTTAATGTTTCTAAAATTATCTATAATTCTAAAAACATTGGGGATTCAGTTGATATCTTTGTGAATCAAGGAAAACTAGATATTCCCTATTATAAAATAGAATAAAATGTCAAAATACATAAATTGGGGAATAATTGGTCTTGGAAAAATAGCCAATAAATTTGCCACGGATTTAGCAACTGTAAAAGATGCAAAATTAGTTGCTGTAGCTTCCAGAAGTCAGAAAAAAGCGAATGAATTTGCGAGTGAATTTGGTGCAGAAAATGGCTATAATTCTTATGAAGCATTGGCAAATGACCCAATTATAGATGCTGTTTATATTGCAACTCCACATAGTTTTCATAAAGCACATACTATACTTTGTTTGCAACATAAAAAAGCAGTTTTATGTGAAAAACCTTTTGCAATGAATCTACAAGAAGTTGAAGAAATGATTGTTGTTGCCAAAGAAAATGATACGCTTTTAATGGAAGCCTTATGGACGTATTTTTTACCTCATTACCAATATGTATTAGAGGTCATAAAAAGTAATTCTTTAGGAAAATTAAAAGAACTTAAAGCAGATTTTGGCTTTTATACAACCTACAATACCAAAAGTAGAGTTTTTAAAAAAGACCTTGGAGGAGGTTCTTTATTGGATATTGGAATCTATCCTATTTTTGGAGCTTTATCAACTTTAGGAACTCCCAAAAACATAGATGCAAACGCAACTTTTTTCGATAATGGAGTAGATTCAAGTTGTTCAATTATTTTTGAATACAACACTGCAAAAGCATATTTAAAAAGCTCACTTTTAGAAGAAACAAAAACTGAAGCTATTTTTACATTTGAAAAGGGAATGTTGATTGTAAATAGGCAATTTCACGCACCAAGTTATGTAACAATTATTACTAAAGAAAAAGAAGAAACTATTTATTTTGAATGTGAAACTAATGGTTATAGTTTCGAAATAGCACATTTCAATCAGCTTTTTAGAGAAGATAAAAAAGAAAGCAATATAATGACTTTTGATTTCTCAAAAAACCTAATAAAAACTTTAGATGAGGTTAGAGGTATTATTGGTTTGGAGTATTAGAGCTGGTGCTTTCTATTTTTATTTAGATATGTAAATTATAAAAAAAAAAGTTTGAGTAAGTCTGTTTTGGTTTTCAAAAAGAAATATAAAATAAGTTATTAAAACAAATATCTATTACAGATTGTTACAACTTATTATTTTATAATTTCTGTTCTATGATTTTGACCCCAATATATTATTTCGCCAATTAAATTATCTAGAGTTTTTCCGTGTTTTGTTAAAGAATATTCAACAGTAATAGGTTTGGTGTCTTTAACTGTACGTGTAATTAGTTTATTTACTTCTAATTCTTGCAAATCATTAGATAATTTTTTTGGAGCAATTCCATTTAAGCTTCTTTTTAATTCCATAAATCTCATGGTTCCTCCACGAAGCAATGTGCCAATTATTTGTATTTTCCATTTTCCAGATAGCAACTCCATTGTATCTCTTATGGCTAATAACTGTCCAATGCACTCTTTAGATAGTTCTTCCTTTTGTATTTCCATTTCTGTAAAGTTTAATAGTTTCTTAAATGAAACTAGTATCTTTTTGTTAATAAGTATCAAAAGTAAACTATTATTTTTAAATTTGTATCGTAAAATAAAAAAAAACATATTATGAGTACTAAAACATTTTTAACAATTCACGGAGTAATTTATGCAGTTTTTGGGTTAGGTTTATTTTTTATTCCTGAATTATTATGGCCAAATTATGGATTAGAATTAAATGATAGATATTCGGTTTTTCTATCTCAACATACTACTATATTTTTAGGAGGTATTGCAATTATTAGTTTATTATTTAGAGATGTAGAAGAAAAAAGTATTTATGCAAAGAAAATTTTAACAGGTTTATTATGGACAAACATATTAGGAGTTGTTATAACGCTTTTTGCCATTTATCAAGGTATTTTTTATGGCTTTGGATGGTCTGATCCTGCATTTTTTGCTTTACTAACCATTCTATCTTTTATTACTTTAAAAAGAAATCAATAATTAAAAATTTAAAATAATGAGTACACAAAAAATTTGGGATTTACATTTAAAATATGATGGTCCAGTTACAGAAGAATTTATGGAGGGAAACAAACAATTAGCAGAGAGTATTGCTAAAGAAGAAGGTGTTGTTTGGAAAATATGGACCTATGAAGAAGGAACCAACCATTTTGGTTCTACCTATTTGTTTAAGAATATTGAATATTTGAAAAAGTATAGAGAAATGCATATTAAAAGATTAAATGCTATTGGAATAACAGATATTACAGATCATATTTTTGACATCTTTGAAGATTTAAGTAAAATAGATAAAGCCCCAATAGGTTAATAAACTGTAAACAGTTTTTAAGTTTCGGAGAATATTTTTTGTTTCTTCGAAACTTTTTTCTTTTTCAAAAATTTTTTTTTAATTCTTTTCTTCTTGTAATAAAAAAACTCAAGCGAAAACTTGAGTTTTTAGTATATTTTAAACTGAAAATTAAATCAATTTACATAGCTCCCCATTCTTTTAAAGAAGCTTTATTCATTTTTATGTATCCTGCATTTTTAGCAATTTCTGCATATTTTAAAGACTCTTTTGCTGCTGCAATTGCTCCTTTTTTATTTCCTGCTTTCGCATGGATTAAAGATTGCTGACGTAAATACCAAAAACGGGGCTTATCAGAAGTCATAGCAACTGCTTTGTCTATCCATTGTTGTGCTTTTTTAATGTCTTTACCAGCTTGTAAGTAGTAAACTGCTGCACCATACATATCATTTGCTGTAGGCCCATTCATTACTTTTTCAATATTATTAGAAACCATTTTATCAGTAGGTGTTTCAAATTTTAATCCTACATAAACATTTTCCCACATAATTCCAATAACTGCAGAATCGTTAGTTAAATCATCAAAAGAAATAGTAAATGTTTCTATTGGCATTGGCATTTTAAAAGGAGTAACAGTAACTTTTGCAGCTACTTTAGAATCATCCCACTTCCTTGGAGTTCCCCAATTTGTTGCATCATTATATAAAATGATATCCCAAGTTTTTTCTCCAGGAATAGAATACAATGCATAAGTACCTTTTTTTAACTTTTTTCCATCTACCATAAAATCTGTAGAAAAAGTTAATTTTGTATTTGAATTGGCTCCAGTTCTCCAAACTTTTCCATAATCTTCTAAACCGCCAAATATTTTTCTTCCTTTCATACTTGGTCTTGAGTATTCTAAAGTAACATCAGTTAAACCTACTTTTTGCTCAATTTTTTGAAACGGACTTGGTGCAGGGGTTTTAATTTGTGCATTTGCAGAGAAAGAAATTGCTGCAACAAATAGCGATACTATTATTTTTTTCATAATTACTGGTTGTTTATTTATTAATACTTTCAAAATTACAATTTCAAAAAACGAGAAACGTTAACAAAAACTTAAAATAAGGGATTGTATCTTTGCATTAACTATAATAAATATGAAGAAATATATCTCCGAATTTATCGGAACATTTTCAATGATTTTCTGTGGAACAGGAGCCATGACTGTAAACGAAGTTACAGGCGGAAGTGTAACACATGTTGGTATTGCAATTACTTGGGGATTGATAGTTATGGCTATGATTTACGCCTTTGGCGAAACTTCTGGAGCACATTTTAATCCAGCTGTAACAATTGCCTTTGCCTATGCAAAAAAGTTTGCTTGGAAAGAAGTGCCAAAATACATTATTGCTCAAATTTTAGGTGCATTTGCTGCCAGTTTAATTTTGTGGTTTTTGTTTCCAGCAAGTGAGTTTTTAGGAGCTACAATCCCTACTGTAGATGTTTGGAGAGCATTTGTTATAGAATTATTATTAACTTTTTTCTTGATGGTTGTCATCATTAATGTATCTACAGGAAGTAAAGAAATTGGGGTTGTTGCAGGAATTGCAATTGGAGCAGTTGTGTTGTTAGAAGCCATGTTTGCAGGTCCAATTACAAATGCATCTATGAATCCTGCACGTTCTTTAGCACCAAATATTGTTTCTGGAAATGTTCAAGGATTATGGTTGTATTTAATTGCGCCAATTTTAGGTGCTTTGTTAGCTGTAGTGTCTTGTAAATTGGTAAAAGATGATAATTGTTGTAATACCCCAAATTGCTAAAAGATGCATAAAATAAGTGTTTTAGGATGTGGATGGTTAGGAAAACCCTTAGCAATTTCTTTTTTACAGGATGGTTACACTGTAAAAGGCTCTACAACTTCTGATGAGAAAATAGCATCTTTAGAAAGTTTAGGTATAGACACTCATATTGTAAATATTGCTGAGTTTGAAGAATATGATGTTTTTTTAGAATCCGATATTTTAATTGTTGCAATAACCTCAAAAGATATTGATGGTTTTGAAAATTTGATTGCTCAAATTCAAAATTCATCAATTCAAAAGGTGATTTTTATAAGCTCTACTTCTGTGTATCCAAGAATTAATAAAGTGATGACAGAAGAAGATGAAGTTGTGCAAAATCATCCTTTGGTTGAAATTGAAAATTTATTTAGAGAAAATACTTTTTTCGAAACTACGATTATTCGTTTTGCAGGTTTATTTGGAGGCGAAAGATATCCTGCAAATTGGTTTAAAAACGAGCGTGAAATTCCACAACCAGAAGGGTTTGTAAATATGATTCATCAAGAAGATTGTATCGAGATTATTCACGAAATTATCAATCAAAATTGTTGGAATGAAACCTTTAATGCTTGTGCAAATCATCATCCAACAAGAGAGCAATTTTATATAAAAGCTAGAGAAAGTAAAGGTTTTGAAGCTCCTGTTTTTAAACAAGAAAAAGTTTTTGAATGGAAAATTATTTCTTCGGATAAAGTGCAAAGAGTTTTAAGCTACTCTTTTATTTACGATGATTTGTTGAGGAATTAGGGTTTAGAGTTCAAAATTCCAAGTTCCAAGTTAAAGTTGAGATTTCTCCATAAAGTCGAAATGACATTCATAAGAAAATCTCATTTTTGCATACTGCATACTGCATACTGCATACTGCTAACTATACTTCCTCTTTCTCAAATAATTAAAAACAAACCCAAAAACAAACAAAATAAGTAGTGGCAAAATCACATTCAAAAACTGCCAAAAAGTACGTTCTTTAAATGCCTTTTGCTTGTCTAACATTCTAATTTGTAAAGTTTTATTTCTTAGTTTAATCAAACCAGAATCGTCTAATAAATAATCTACAGTATTTAATAAAAAGTCTTTATTTCCAAAGGTTTGATTGGTCCATTTGTCTCTTGCTAAATCGTGTGGTTTTCCTTTTAAAAGTTGGTTTTTTCCAACATCACCATCAGCAATAATTACCATTTTATTGTTGTTTGCATTTTCTTTAAAAAGTGATGTTTCAAAAGGTTTTACTCGATTTTTATAAGCCGAATTAAAATCGCCCTCTAACAAAACTGCAAATAATTGATTCCCACTTTTGTAATCTGTTTCCATCACTTCATCAGCAATAGATTGTAGCTCAATAAAATTTGGGGTTCCTACTTTTTGGGTTAATAAAGAACTTACTAATAATGGTGTTTTTTTGATGTTGTTTTTTAAGGTATCTATTTGATTTGCAAATTGTAAACGAACAGGAGCAACATTTTTTGTAATTGGATGATTTGGATTTCCACCAACTAAAGGATGATAAAACCATTCCAGATTTTTAAACTGTGTTTGATTGCCAACTTTTCCTGTTGCTAAAGGAATTTTAGCAGCATATAAATCTTTAATTAAAGTGGTGTTAATTCTTACTCCGTAAGTAAATAATAAGTCTGTCAAGTTCAAATCTCTTGGATAAGCCAACATTTTTCCGCCATTAAATAAGCTGTCTTGATCTGCTTGCACATTGTCTATCATCCAAAGTGTTTTACCACCATTTGTAATAAATTGGTCTAACACAAATTTTTCTTTTTCTGTAAATTTTTCAGTTGGTTTTGCAATAATAGCCAAATCTAAAGACGTTAAATCTTTTAAGGTTTGCTTTGGATTTGTAGCTACAGAATCTAACGTAAATTTAGCCATTCTGTATTTTTTGGCAACTTCACTTAAAAAACTATATTGATAAATATCTTCTAACTCTCCATTTCCAGTGATAACTGCAACTTTCTGCTGTTTTTTCTGTGTGATGGAATTAATTGCATTCGAAAAACTATATTCTAAATTTTCAATGGCTTTTTGCAATTGCTCGTCTTGTGATGCTACAATTGCGTTGGGTAATAAAGAAACAGTAGTGGATTTCTTTCCGTAAGTAAGTTCTGCCCAAGGAAAAATAATAGCTTCAGAGAGTTTACCTTCTTCTTCTACTGTTAATTGGCTTGGAATCATCCCTCTTTTAATCAACATTTCACGTTGATTGTCTGGATTTTCAAAATTGATTATGATATTCGGATTTTCTGCAGCTAACTCTTCTAAATATTGACGAGTTTCTGCTTGCAATCTTTTAAATTCTGATGGAAAATCGCCTTCTAAATACACAGTAATAAAAAGTGTATTATCTATTTTTGAAATGATGTTTTTTGTGGTTTCAGAAAGTGTGTAGCGTTTGTCTGAAGTTAAATCGAAACGTTTGTAAAAAGATTGATTGATAAAGTTTAAAACAATCAATCCAACTAGTAAAAATGCGGTATTTTTTATCTTCTTATTCATTGTCTAAACGCATTTTAGTAATGAATAAAAAGAAACCAGTAACACTCAAAAAATAAATAATATCTCTTGTATCTATAACGCCTCTAGAAATACTTTTAAAATGCTCGTTAATTCCGATTTTTTTGATGAATAAATCATTTCCTAAAGAGTTGGAAATGGCGTCAAATCCATAATATAAAAAAAACGTGATAAACACTGCAAAAATAAAAGCAACTATCTGATTTTTAGATAATGTTGATGTAAACAAACCCACAGCAGTGTAAGTTGCTGCTAAAAATAACAAGCCAATATAAGAGCCAATTGTACTGCCAAAATCGATATTTCCAACAGGATTTCCTAAGCTGTAAACTGTATATACATAAGTTAAAGTAGGAATTAAAGCCACAACAACCAATAGGAGTGATGCCCAAAATTTACCTAAGACAATTTGCCAATCAGAAATGGGTTTTGTTTTTAAGAGTTCTATGGTTCCGTTGTTAAACTCGTCTGAAAAAGATTTCATAGTAATTGCAGGAATCAAAAATAAAAATACCCAAGGAGCTAAAAAGAAAAACGGATTTAAATCTGCAAAACCAGCATTTAAGATGTTAAAATCGTCTTTAAAAATCCAGAGAAATAAACCATTTATCAACAAGAAAACTCCAATAACCAAATAGGCAATTGGACTTGCAAAAAATGAGTTGAATTCTTTTTTTAGGATTGGGAACACTTTTTTTCTTATTTAAATTTACACTTCGACAAGCTCAGTGTGACATTCTGATTTTTAATTGTTATTCGTTTTTATAATAATATTTCTAATACTAAATTTCTTGTTTTACTCTCTAAAGCCAATTTATCTTATAACAGTCAGTCTGAGCTTGTCGAAGACTTACTATTAAAACTAATTTACATTCTAGAATTTGGATTTTGAGTATAATTTTTAGAAAATTCAACTAAATTATCCCAATTTTCATTAATTAAAGCTTTTTTCTTTCTTCTAGACCAACCTTTAATTTTCTTTTCATACTGAATTGCATCTCTTGGGTCATAACACTCTAAATACCATTTTAATTCCACTGGCAATCTTGTAAAAGTATATGAATCTTTACTTTTTCCAGATTTATGTTCTGTCATTCTTCTCTCTAAATCATTTGTCATTCCTGTATAAAAAGAGTTGTCTGAACAAAGTAAAATATAAACGTAATATCTCTTCATAATTTAATTTTACACTTCGACAAGCTCAGTGTGACATTCTGATTTTTAATTGTTATTCGTTTTTATAATAATATTTCTAATATTAAATTTCTTGTTTTACTCTCTAAAGCCAATTTATTAACAACTGTCAGTCTGAGCTTGTCGAAGACTTATTATTAAAACTAATTTACATTATAGAATTTGGATTTTGAGTATAATATTCTTATTTCTTATTTCTTGTTTCTTTTTTCTCAAAAGGATATTTTTTAAACTCCTAATTTCTAACTTTATTGTAAACTCACTCTTTTATCCACACTCCAAGCTAATGGTTTATCGTTAAAATACGTTTTAGTTTGTTTCCAAGTGGTTTTAAACAACTCAGAGTTTCTGTAATTTTCTAAATCTTCTTCTGTATTCCAATAAGAATAGGTAAAAAAGATGCCAGAATTATTTTTATCTTGATACAATTCTAACAATTCACATCCTTTAGAAGCTCTTATCAAAGATTTTTTATCTTCAAACATTGTTAAAAATGCTGTAATGTGTTTTTGATGAAAACTCATTTTTACAATTCGTACAAACATATTTTTTTAGGTTAATGGAGTAAATTCTGGTTTAGAATCATTGTAAAACTCAATAATAATAGGATCTCTATAATTTAATCCTAAAAGTGTAGAAGCACCACCAACAGTGCCTAAATTACTTCTGTAAATGGCAATTTCTAGAAACCCTGCAGAATTAAAAATGGCTAATTTACTTCCATCATATTGTATGCTATCATGTGCACTATCTCCAGTAACTTCATTATATTTTGTAAATATTTTAGAAAAGGAATAACGTCTTGCACTAGCTTTAAAACGACGACCTTTACCAATGTCTTGGAACATTTTTTTGCTAATATTACTAATTACATTTCCATAATTATCAATATATAAAACACCTCCAATAATCTGATTTTGTGCTTGATTTACCTGTGGTTGAATTTCTATAAGCTTTTTATATTCTTGTATTTCTTTACCAATTACAGTTAAATTTCCTCCTCTAGCAATAAAACAAGCTACTTGAACAAAAACATCCAACACAGGAAAACTACTTTCAATTCTATCATGAATATTAATTTCTACAATTTTAGTAGGCTTAATTTCTGAAGCAATCATTGAGATTAATCCATTATCAGGACAAACAAAAAAATGGTTGTCTAATTCTAAGGCAATATGTTTATTATCTCTACTTAACTCAGAGTCTACACCAACAATATGTATGGTTCCATCAGGAAAGCTTTTGTAAGAATTTTTTAAAATATAAGCAGTTTCTGTAATATTAAATGGCGATATTTCATGCGTAATATCAACAATTTTAGCATCAGAAAGTTCTGAGTAGATTGCTCCTTTAACAGCACCAACAAAGTGGTCTTTGGTTCCAAAATCTGTAGTTAATGTAATTAGAGACATTAATTTTATGCTGTTAATTGAATTGTGTAAAAGTTGTTAATTAGTTTACGCAAATCTAATCATTTTAGTATTTTAAATTACTATTTTTAGTTGAATAAATAACGATAACCATAAACAAAATATTATCATTTGAACGAACGCATTATAGAGCTTACAGAAATCAGTCCTAAAGATTTTTTTGGCGAACACAACAGTACAATTGAGCAATTAAAAAGATACTTTCCAAAAATTAAAATTGTTGCTCGTGGATCTAAACTCAAAATTTACGGAGAACCAGATATTTTAGACGAATTTGAAACTCGTTTAGATAGATTGATAAAATACTATAATCGTTACAACAAGTTGGATGAGAATAGTATTGAGCGTATTTTAACATCAACAGGAAATGAAGAGCAAACCAAATCTACAAAAAATGCAAAAGATGTTTTAGTACATGGGGTTAGTGGGAAATTAGTGAAAGCGCAGACAGAAAATCAGCGTAAAATGGTCACACTAATGAGTAAAAATGACATGCTTTTTGCTGTAGGACCTGCAGGAACTGGGAAAACTTATACAGCAGTTGCTTTGGCAGTAAAAGCACTGAAAGAAAAAGAGGTTAGAAGAATTATTTTAACAAGACCAGCTGTAGAATCTGGTGAAAATTTAGGCTTTCTTCCTGGAGATTTAAAAGAAAAACTAGACCCATATATGCAACCTTTGTACGATGCTTTGCGAGATATGATTCCGCATGAAAGGCTAGAATCTCACCTAGAAAAAGGCGTTATACAAATTGCACCTTTAGCGTTTATGCGTGGTAGAACTTTAGACAATGCATTTGTAATTTTAGACGAGGCACAAAATACAACCCATAACCAAATGAAAATGTTTTTAACAAGAATGGGTAAAAATGCTAAATTTATTATTACTGGTGATCCTGGTCAAATAGATTTGCCAAGAAAACAAGTTTCTGGTTTAAAAGAATCTTTATTAGCATTAAAAGATATTGATGGTATAGCACAAGTTTATTTAGATGATAAAGATGTGGTAAGACATAGATTGGTGAAGAAAATTATAACTGCTTATAAAAGTATAGAAACTGAATGATAAAAATAGAAAAAGAAAAATTAGGACTTCAAGATTATTTCTACATTGGCTATTTATATTTGATTATTTTAGGAATTGTAAGTGATGCTATATTTTATGGAATTTTTGGAGTTTCTTATTTAAACTATACCACAATTTTAGATGCATTAATTTCTCCAATTAGTTTATTAACCAATAATTGGGTTCTTGCTGTTGCACTAGGTATAATGTTTGCGTTACTTTATTTTTATTTGACAAAAGGAGCCCCAAAAATCTATAAAAAATTGAGAGTTAAAAAATGGTATCAAAAACTATATAATATAGAAAAATGGGACAAACGTTATGCAGATTTAGAAGAGAAAAAAAATCTAATTCCTGGTATGATGTTCTTATTTTTTTTATTGTTTGTATCAATGAGAACTGGTTATGGATTTGGCATGAAACACAAGCTTACAGAAAATGAGATTACTCCAAATCACACTCTAATTTTTAAAGATAACAGCAGATTAGATGTTAGAAAGATTGGGCAAAATTCTGCATATTTCTTTTATTTTATACCAGGTGAAAAAGTAATTACAGCTACACCAATTGTAGATAATTTAAAGCAAATAAAAGTGCTAAAAAAGAAAAAGAAATAACTTTGGATAGTTTATTTTTGCAGCCACAACAACAACTAAAAAAATGAATACAATTAACGAAACTAATTTTCAGTTTCCCAAACAAAAATCTGTTTATAAAGGCAAAGTAAGAGAAGTTTACAATATTAATGACGAACTTTTAGTAATGATTGCCACAGACAGACTCTCTGCATTTGATGTGATTTTGCCACGTCAAATTCCGTTTAAAGGACAGATTTTAAATCAGATTGCCACAAAAATGATGAATGATACAGCTGATATTGTTCCTAATTGGTTGTTGTCAACTCCAGATGAAAATGTAGCCATTGGTCATTTATGCGAACCTTTTAAAGTAGAAATGGTTATTCGTGGATATCTTTCAGGACATGCAGCTCGTGAATACAAATTAGGAAAAAGATTACTTTGTGGAGTAAAAATGGCAGAAGGATTAAAAGAAAACGATAAATTTCCTGAACCGCTAATTACACCATCAACCAAAGCAGATAATGGCGAACATGATGAAGACATTTCTCGTGAAGATATTTTATCCAAAGGAATTGTTTCTAAAGAAGATTATATTGTTTTAGAAAAATATACAAGAGCATTATTTCAAAGAGGAACAGAAATTGCTGCAAAAAGAGGCTTGATTTTAGTAGATACCAAATACGAATTTGGTAAAACAAAAGATGGCAAAATTGTATTGATTGATGAAATTCACACACCAGATTCTTCTCGTTATTTTTATGCTGATGGGTATGCAGAAAGACAAGAAAAAGGAGAAACACAAAAACAATTATCTAAAGAATTTGTGCGCCAATGGTTGATAGAAAATGGTTTTCAAGGAAAAGATGGGCAACAAATACCAGAAATGTCTGATAAAAAAATTGTAGAAATTTCGAATAGATACATAGAGTTATATGAACAAATTACTGGAGAAACTTTTGTAAAAGCATCAACAGAGAATGTTTTAGAAAGAATTGAAGAGAATGTAAAACCATTTTTAAAATGTTGAATAAAAATTTAGATTTAAAATATTTCCTTTTTTTAGTTACTTTAGTTTTCATTAGTTGCAATTTTGAATTTAGTGAAGACTCATTTAGTTATATAGAACCATATAGTAACGATTCATATAATTTATCTCTTTCAAACTTTAGTGATGGTACTGTGTTAAGAGAACCTACTAAAGTTTATTATAATGAAAGTTCAAAAAAAAATGAACGATTATTTTTGATAGAATTTTTTATTGACGGTAAATTAGTATTATCTACTAAATATCTCCAAGGAGAAATCCTTATAAATACAGACGAATTGAGTGAAGGAGCTCATCAACTTATTACAAAATATTACTATTTTACAGGTTCTGGGAGTTTAGCTGATAAAAATAATTCCGAGGGTTTTGTAAGAGAAGACGTTTATGATTTTATTGTAGACAAAACATTAACAGACCCAATAGACATAAAAAAAATTGAAATTAAAGATGGAACTATTTTTGTTAGTTGGGATATTCCAAACAATTTAAATTTTAAAGAGGCCTATATAAGGGATCATAATGGTGGAGGTGGAACTAGACTTACCAAAGAAGAAATTTCTAAAGGAGTTTTTAACGATATTTATTCAGTCCACGGGAATGTTGAATATTCTATTTATTTAAAGAATAGATACCACGAAAATTTGGGACAAAAGCTCACATATGAAATTGAAGATTTAGAAGTTGAATTAAATTATGTTAATGATAACAAAACTAAACTTTCATGGAAAAAACACCCAGTTTATAAAAATGCTGGGGGAATGAATTTTTTTGGAGCTTCCAATGGCATAAGGAATTTAATTCCTAAAACAAACGCGGATCCAACTAAAGATGGAGAATTTATAATTAACGAAAGGTTAGCTTTTACTGGTACCTATATTTTAGTTTTTGATTACAACACAAGCAGAGGTCGTCAGTTTCATTTAAAGTTGGGAAAAGTTTTTGGGCAAGAACATATAAATAATACTGTATCACATAGTGGTTTTAAAGATATGGTTTATTCAAATAAATCAGATACATATTTTACGTTAAGTCAAGATAATAATCATAATAATCGAAAAATCTATATACATGAATTTTCTTCAGAGTTAGAACTTTTAAGAGAGATAAGCTATGAGAATCCATCAGATTATACAGGCTCTGGTAAATTGTTTTTAGATGAAGTTTCTCAAAGCCTAATTGTTAATTATTATGAAGCATCCATTGAATTAGATGTTAATTCTTTATCTATCATTGAAAAGAATAGTTTAACAGATTTTACAGGTTTTGATAAATTTCAAAAGTTCTATAATAGAACAGACGTCATTGCTGTTTTAAAATATGATTCAGGGTATTTCATTGAATTTTATGATATTAATAGTAAAAATATAATTCATAAAACTGGAGTGAATAATTATATCCATGGAATTTCGGATGACGGTAAATTTATTAGCTATGGAGGTAAATTATATTCCATTATAAATGGCAAGCCAGATTTTTTGATGGATTTAAATGAAAGTGAAAAGATTATTAATATGGACTTTTCATCTGATAATACGAAGCTAGTCTACTATACAGAAAATGATAAAGTTGTTCTATATGATATTTTAACTAGGCAGAAAACCTTGATGAATAATAAAAAAGATGTTTTCTGGGTCAAATATGACAATAAATCAAATAATGTTTTACTAATAAATAAACAATCAAGTGCTTCTAGTGCAGGTCTTTCAGTTTTCAATAATCAAGGAGCATTTTTAACAGATTTTTTAGATCTAAATATATATCGTAATACCGAGAATTATTTTTTTCTTAAAGGAGATAAATTATTTTATTTAATAAATGGCAACTATACAAATTATGTTTTTTAAAATTAACATTCGCTTTTGGTTATTAATTGTTTTTTTTAGTTCAAATGCATTAACACTAAAAGCTCAAGATAAAGGAATTATTTTTGTTGAGATTAATTATAATACTTTTTTGCACTCACCTTTAAAACAATTTCAAGACGAATTATTGAAAGATGTAACAGAAGTTGCTCTAACTGTTAATGATAATTTTCCAAGTAATATTGGTTTTTTAACAGGTTATAAATTAAATTCAATTAATACAGAATTTTTTGTTTCTTACAATAGCACAGGAGGAAAAATATCATATTCTGATTATTCAGGAATTATAAGATTTACACAAAGTTTACAAGGAATAACTTTAGGTGGAGAATATCAAATAAAGTTAAGTAAAGAAAATGCAAAAGGTGAATTTTATTCAGGTTTTAGAGGTTTTTTAACCTTTTCATCATTAAAATTAGAAAGCTTTTCTCAAATATTAACAACTGTAAATAAAGAAAGTATAGGGTTTTCTTCAGTTGATATTGGAGCTGGAGTAAGACTTTTGTACGAATATCCTGTTTCCATTTTGAAAATAAGATTAAATTTAGGGTATGATTTAGTTTTTGGAAATAATTTACTTTTAGATACAAATAAAGATTTTCATTTAGAAAATAAAGATAAAAAGTCTGTGAAAACAGAATGGAGTGGTGTAAGATTTGGAATTGGGATCTCTTTTCCAATTTAATAGTAATAAAACAAACAACAATGAAAATAGAACCAAGAACAAGAGGATTTATTTGTTTAACTGCACATCCAGTAGGTTGTGAGCAAAACGTAATCAATCAAATAGAATATGTAAAATCGAAAGAAAAAATTGATGGCGCAAAAAAAGTATTAGTGTTAGGTTCATCAACTGGGTTTGGATTAGCATCTAGAATTACAAGTGCTTTTGGCTCAGATGCAGCAACAATTGGTGTTTTCTTTGACAAACCTGCAACAGAAGGCAGACCAGCATCACCAGGGTTTTACAATACAGCCGCTTTTGAAAAGCACGCTCATGCAGCAGGTTTGTATGCAAAAAGCATTAATGGAGATGCTTTTTCAAACGAAATAAAAGAGCAAACTATCAACTTAATAAAAGAAGATTTAGGGCAAGTAGACTTGGTTATTTATAGTTTAGCATCACCAGTAAGAACACATCCAGAAACAGGAAAACGTTACAAATCTGTTTTAAAACCAATTGGACAAGTGTTTTCTGATAAAACAGTAGATTTTCACACAGGAAAAGTTTCTGAGGTTTCTATCAATCCTGCAGAAGGAGATGATATCGAAAATACAGTTACAGTAATGGGTGGAGAAGATTGGAAAATGTGGATGGATGCCCTAAAAGAAGCAGGTGTTTTATCACAAGGAGCAACAACAGTAGCTTATTCTTATATTGGCCCAGAAGTTACAAAACCAGTTTATAGAAATGGAACTATTGGTGCTGCAAAAGATCATTTAGAAGCGACTGCTTTTAAAATTACAGACGATTTAAAATCGATTGATGGTAAAGCTTATGTATCTGTAAATAAAGCATTGGTTACACAAGCCAGTTCTGCAATTCCTGTAATTCCTTTATACATTTCTTTATTGTTTAAAGTGATGAAAGCCAAAGAAATTCACGAAGGTTGTATAGAGCAAATTCAGCGTTTATATAGTGAGCGTTTGTATATTGATGGTGACATTCCTTTGGATGAAAAAGGAAGAATTAGAATTGATGATTGGGAAATGTATGAAGATGTACAAGCAGAAGTTGCACAACTTTGGGAGCAAGCAACTACAGAAAATGTTGCAGAAATAGGAGACTTAGAAGGCTATAGTAATGATTTTTACAATCTTTTTGGCTTTAAAGTAGAAGGTGTAGATTATGATGCAGATGTTAATGAAATGGTAGAAATACCAAGTGAAAAATAATTAAATTCTCATTCTTGCGCAGGCAAGAATCTAAATAAAAACCTCACAAATTAAAAAATCTGTGAGGTTTTCTTTTTTATCTTGTAAAAAAATAAATAGATGAAAGCAGTAACCGTAAAACAATTAAAAGACGAACTTTCTCATAAATCTGCTAATGAATTAAAAGAGTTGTGTTTGCATTTGTCTAAATTTAAGAAAGAAAATAAAGAATTATTAACGTATTTGTTATTTGAATCTCATAATGAAGAAGGATACATTCAATCTATAAAAGAACAAATAGATTTACTTTTTAATGATATTAATACAAACAGTTTTTATTACATTAGAAAGAGTGTTAGAAAAATTTTAACACTTACTAAAAAGTACATTCGTTACTCAAAAAAGAAAGAAACAGAAACAGAATTGCTTCTTTATTTTTGTAAAAAATTAAAAGCGTTCAAACCATCAATTAAGAGAAGTACAAGGCTACAAAATGTATTTGAGACACAGGTTAGAATGATTAAAAAAGCTATCGAAAAATTGCATGAAGATTTACAATACGACTATTTGTTAGAGTTAAATGAATTATTAGATGATTAAAAAAGAAAGACCAATTCTAGCCAATTTAGTAAATGAAGGTACCTCTAAATTGGAGCAGTTTCAAAACGAAGTAATTCGTCCTATAATCAAGATGCAGCATCTTTTGGTAATTTCTATGTTTAAAAACTACGTGCAAAAAAGAAAAATAGATTTTAAAGGTTTGTCTGGTGAGAAACAAAAAAAGGTAATTAATGCATCATTAACTAAAGATATCAACTTTAAAAGTGTATTGTTAGGTATTATTATTGGCCATTTTTCTGTGGATGAATTGGACTATCATCATAAAAATACTTCAGAATTAAATAGAAGAATTGTGCAGATTTTAAAACAAAGATTGCAAGACAGTATTTTAGAAATATAAAAAACCGCTACTTTTTTAGTAGCGGTTTTAACAATCAACCAAAACTTCTTTTTATGAAATTAAATATGCCTATCTAATAAATTAGAAGTTCACTTTTATAACAATACAAAGATAAGATATAATTGTTTAATAAAATGTTAAAAAAATTAAACAAAAAGTGTTAAAAAAAAAGAGGCTGTCTGAAAAGTCAAAAAATTAACTACTTGTCATATTGATCATTTCATCTTCGCTCAAGACAGGATTTGTCTAAATACAATTGATAATCAATGAATTACAAAACTTCGACAAGCTCAGTTTGACATACTTAACTGCTTTTTAAACAGCCTCCTTTTATAAATTTTGAAAACTATTTTTGAGCAAGTAATTTTTTCTGGTACCTACCTTGTACAATATCAATAATAACTAAAATAGCAATTACAAAATAGAATGTAGTTTTACTCATTGGTACAATTTCTTCTCCAAAAAGTTTAATGTGTGCTAAATGTCCACCTTCTGTGATTAGCATAATTCCCACAATAAATAAAATAAAGAGTCCTAAAACCTCATACATTCTATTTTTTGCTAAGAAAGAAGATACTTTATCTGCTAAAAATAACATTAACAAACCACTTGCAACAATGGCAATTGCCATAATAATAAATGCAGTTGTAGAGTTTTCTATCTCACTAGTCAAACCAATTGCTGCTAAGATAGAATCGAAAGAAAAAACCAGATTCATAATTACAATACTAACAATTGCAGCGTTTGCAGATTTGTTTCTTTTGGTATCGACCATTTCAGAATTTTCTAAATTGGGTGTTGCAATCATGTGCCAAATTTCTTTGATGGCTGTGTAAATAATAAATCCACCACCTAAAAGTACAATTATGCTATGACCATTAAAGGCAAATTTAACAACATCATCAATTTCGCCAGTTAAAAACGAAAAAGGCTCTTGAAAGTAATCAATAATAGATACTAAGAGAAAAAGCAATCCAATTCTTAAAGCAATAGCAACTAAAATACCAACTTTTCGAACTCTTTTTTGTTCTGCAACTGGGGCTTTTTTAGATTCTAAAGAGATGTACAATAAATTGTCAAAACCTAGAACAGCTTGTAACATAATCAGCATTAATAGCGTAAAGATATTTTCTAACATTTTTTAAATTTTTATGATGTCAAAGATATTTTTTCATTTTAATTCAACCAATCTTTATTCAAAAAAAATAACCTCATATTCTACTAAAATAAATATTTCCATAGAATACGAATACTTACAACAGCAATTAAGAGAGCTGTTGCCTTTTTAAGTTGAATAGGAGAGAAGTATTTGTTACTTATTCTACTGCCTATTTGTCCGCCAATAAAAACAGTAATCAATAAGGTAGAAGTTAGGTTCCAATCAATTCTAAAATCGGGATTTGAATACTGGCCTAATAGACCTCCAATAGAATTTACTAAAATAAAAAAACTTGCAGTTGCAGCTATTTTTTTTGGAGTGTCCCAATTTGTCAAATGCAAAATGGGTGCTAAAAAAATGCCTCCACCAATACCAACCATACCAGAAATAAAGCCAATAATTCCTCCATAACTGGCATTTTTTAAGGGTTTTATATTGTTGTTTTTTTTATCTGAAGAAACAATTTTTTTTGATATCCACATTGTAATTGCAGCAAAGAACAGTGTAAAACCTAATAAAATAAAAAAGAATTGCTGACTTATTTTTAAGTACCCACCTATGTAAGCTAAAGGAACACTAAAAAAAACGAGAGGAAGAATTTTTTTCCAATCTAATTTTTTATGACGATAAAATAAAAAAACATTTCCAGAAACGACTACAATATTACATAACAAAGCTGTAGCTCTAATTTGTGTAAAAATTATTCCTGTTAAAGCTAGTATTGCCAAGTAACTAGAACCACCTCCAAAACCAACAGATGAGTACAAAATTGCAACTATAAAAAATAGTAATATAATATGCCAATTTGCTAAAAAAACTTCAAAAAAAAGAATAGTTAACATAAAGCAAATATAATTTTCTATTTTTAGAAACTTTTAAAATGTAAGTATTATTTGTAAAACCGACTTTATTAAAAATTTAGAATAAAAAATGAAAAAAATACTCTTATTATTAATTATCGTAATTGCAGTTTCTTGTAAAAAGGAAAGTAAAAAAGACGTTAATACAGAAAAAACTATTGAAGCAAAGAAAGAAAATTTTCCTTCAGAATTAGGTAAAGTATTTACCAAACATGGTGGAATAAATGCTTGGAGAAAAGCGCAAATTTTGTCTTTTAATAAAGGTGAAGAAGTGCATACTGTAGATTTACACTCTAGAAAGACGGTCATCAATTCTCCAAAATATTCTTTAGGTTTTGACGGAAAAGAAGTTTGGATAGATCAAGACTCAACTTATTTTAAAGGAAACCCTAATTTTTATTATAACCTATATTTTTACTTTTATGCGATGCCATTTGTGTTGGCAGATGATGGGATAACATACAATAAAGTAGATGATTTAACTTTTGAAGGAACAAATTATCCTGGTTATAAAATTTCTTATGCTTCAAACAAAGGTACTTCTCCTGATGATAATTATATAGTGTATTACAACCCAAAAACTTATCAAATGGAATGGTTAGCATATACAGTTACGTTTAAATCTAAAGCACCTAGTAGTAAATATAATATCATTAGATACAATAAATGGGAAGACGTAAACGGATTAGTTCTGCCAAAAGAAATTACGTGGTATAAAAAAGATGAAAAAGGGACACCAACTGAACCAGCAGGAAATCCAACAGAATTTACGTTACCATTAGTAAGCCAAGGTAAATTAGCAGCTTCTTTTTTTGAGAAACCAAGAGAATAAGTTGGCAGTTTACAGTTGCAGTATAACAGTTAGAAAGTTTGTGAAAAAATAAAAATTTTTTATTCTAAAACTGAAATAATTTCATCATAAACAGCAATATAATATTCGTGAAACCTTGATAATAATACGTTGTCAAGGTTTTTTGTGTTTTTAAGAATGTCTAAATCAAACAATCTGATGTCTGCAACTTCTTCTTTTTGAATGGTTAAATCTTTAATTGGATTTTTTAATTCGGCAATAAAAACATGATGATGTTCGTTGTCTTGAATTCCGTTTTTATGAGAAACTTGATGAATTCTTGTCCCAATTTTAATGAACTCTTTTTCCTCTAATACCAATCCGATTTCTTCAAAAACCTCTCTTTTTGCTGAAGATAATATAGATTCTCCAGCTCCAATATGCCCAGCCACAGAAATATCCCACAAACCTGGAAATACTTTTTTAGTCAAAGCTCTTTTTTGCAGTAGTATTTTTTTATCAACAGTAAATAACCAAACATGTACAGTTGCATGAAACCAACCATTTTTATGTGCTTCAGATTTTAATGCAGTTTTTCCTGTAGGTTTTCCTTCTGGAGTTAGAATGTCTATAAGTTCGTCCATTTTTAATTATATAAAGCTAGCATGTCATTTCGAACTTAATGAAATGAAGTTGAGAAACCTCTGTATTATACTTATAGATTTCTCCATTAAAGTCGAGAAATGACAAATATTTTACAAACACGCTAAAATACAACCTGTTAGCTTCTCAAAATCTTCTTTTGTGTTGTATAGATGACAAGAAAGCCTAATGTAATTTCCTCTAAAAGAAATAAAGATATTTTCTTTTTTCAGTTTTTCTTTCAATTTTTCTACATCTAATTTTTGAGGCAATTCAACACCAAATAAATGATGCGTTCTGTAATTATCGTCTTCTATAAAACAACCAATTTCTTTTAATTTTAAAGCAGCATCTACAGTAATTTCTTTACAATATTTTTGGATTGCTTTTGGTGTCCAATCTAAAACTTGTTTTAATGCTTCAATTTGCATTTTTATATGAATAAAACTTGCATGTTCTCCAACAGAATAACGATTTGCTAATGGTTTGTATTTTGGTTGGTAAGAAGTTAAACCGCTCATATTTTCACTATCTAAACGATTTGACCAGTTTTCTTCTAACGGATTTCCATTGTCAAAATACTCACCAAAATAAGCATAACCACAACCATAAGGTCCAAAAAGCCATTTGTAACCAGCAGAAATTAATGCGTCTGGTTGTATTTCTTTCATAGAAAAAGGCAATGCTCCAATAGATTGGCTACCATCAATAATTAATAAAGCATTATGTGCTGTCGTTTTTTTTCTGATAGTTTTTAAATCGAACAACGTCCCATTTGCCCAATGAATATTACCCAAAGTAACCACAGCAGTTTTCTCTGTAATCGATTTTAAAATGGCTTCATTCCAGTTTTTACCTCTGTTTTTAGAAGATTCTGGCATGGAAACGATTTTCAATTTCGCATCAAATTTGCTTGCCAATTTCTCCCAAACGTAATAATTACTTGGAAACTGACTTTCAACTAAAAGAATTTCATCATCTTTTTGCAAACGAATGTTATTTGCAGCAGTTGCTAAGCCATAAGATGCAGAAGGTATGTTTGCAATTCTATTATAATTATCAACATCAATCAGTTTTGCAAAAAGTTTTTTTACTTCTTTTACAGGTTCAAAATAATGATCTCCTGTAATTTTGTAAGGATGACTCTTTTCTAGAATACCTTCAATCCCTGCCTTTTCAACAGTTTTAAAAGAAGGCGATTGACTAGCAATATTTAAGTAGGTAATCTCATCAGGAATACTAAAAAGATGTTTTTGATTTGTTAGTTTCATAAGTTTATAAAATGAAGAGTTTGCCTTAAAAGATGCTGAAAAGTGTTATTTTGAATGTAAATGAGAAATCTCTAAATTACATCAGAGATTTCTCAATTGTTCATTCTTTATTCATTTCGAAATAACAACTATTAAAAAGTTTTCTCGATACAAATTTATTCATTCTTCATAAATTCACTCAAAATGAAAACTTGATTTTTATGCTATTCAAAATACGAAAAAGTTTCTCCGTCTTTAATATTCAACAACGTTTCATAAATCATTTTAATTACGTTTTCTACATCCTCTCTGTGCACCATTTCTACTGTTGTGTGCATATATCTTAAAGGCAAAGAAATGAGTGCAGAAGCAACACCACCATTGCTATATGCAAAAGCATCAGTATCTGTACCAGTTGCTCTAGAAAGTGCTGAGCGTTGAAAAGGAATCTTTTTAGCTTCTGCAGTTTCTGTAATTAAATCTCTTAATTTTTGCTGAACAGCAGGAGCATAAGCAACAACTGGCCCTTTACCAATTTCTAAATACCCCGCTTTTTTTTGTTCAATCATTGGTGTAGTTGTATCATGAGTAACATCTGTAACAATAGCAACATTGGGTTTTATGGTTTGCGTAATCATTTCTGCTCCACGTAAACCTATTTCTTCTTGAACTGCATTTGTAATGTACAATCCAAAAGGTAGTTTTTTCTTGTTTTCTTTTAACAAACGTGCAACTTCAGCAATCATAAAACCACCCATTCTGTTGTCTAAAGCTCTACAAACAAACTTGTTTTCATTTAAAATATGAAATTCATCTGGATAGGTAATTACACAACCTACATGAACGCCTAATTTTAAAACTTCTTCTTTGGTAGCACAACCTGTATCTATAAAAATATTATCAGGTTTTGGAGCTTGTTCATTCGATTTGTCTCTAGTATGGATTGCTGGCCATCCAAAAACCCCTTTTACGATACCGTTTTTAGTGTGAATATTTACCACTTTACTTGGTGCAATTTGATGGTCTGAACCTCCGTTTCTAATTACGTAAATCAACCCATTGTCTGAAATATAATTTACATACCAAGAAATTTCATCAGCATGTCCTTCAATAACCACTTTGTATTTTGCATCAGGATTAATTACACCAACAGCAGAACCGTAAGTGTCTGTAATAAAAGTATCTACATAAGGTTTTAGGTAGTCCATCCAAATTTTTTGACCTTCCCATTCATAACCAGTAGGAGCAGCATTATTTAAGTATTTTTCTAAAAAAGTTAGCGATTTTTTATTTAAGATTGATTTTTTTGCCATTATTTATAATTTATAAAAGTTCATTTTTGCTCAATAATTGTAAAAATAATACGAATTTTTAGGATTCTCATTAAAAAAATCACAAAAAAATGTAACAAAAGTGCTTACTTTTACACTTATCACAAAAGTAAATTTAAAACCAATCCTGATGAAATTAGTAATTGAGAATTTGACAAAGACTTATAAAAATGGTGTAAAAGCGATAGATGATTTAAGTATAGAAATTGGCACAGGTATGTTTGGCTTGTTAGGGCCAAATGGAGCAGGAAAATCTTCTTTAATGAGAACAATTGCAACTTTACAAAGCGCGGATGAAGGAACGATTACTTTTGGTGATATTAATGTTTTAGAAGATAATATGTCTTTAAGAAAGGTTTTGGGGTATTTACCACAATCTTTTGGAGTATATCCTAAAATGTCTGCAGAAGATTTACTAGACTATTTTGCAACTTTAAAAGGAATTGCAAATAAATCAGAAAGAAAAGCCATTGTAAAAGAAGTTTTAGAAATTACCAATTTATATGATGTACGCCATAAAAATGTTGCTGGTTATTCTGGAGGAATGAAGCAGCGTTTTGGAATTGCACAATTACTTTTAAATAATCCAAAATTAATTATTGTAGATGAGCCAACTGCAGGTTTAGACCCAGCAGAAAGGCATCGTTTTTTAAATGTTTTAAGAGAAGTTGGTACAAATTGTACTGTAATTTTTTCTACTCATATTGTAGAGGATGTTAAAGAATTGTGTAATGAAATGGCAATTTTAAATGGTGGAAAAATTTTAAAGCATACCACTCCACAAGAAGCAACTAAGGAAATAGAAGGTAAAATCTGGACAAAAATTATAGAAAAAGAAGCATTAGAAAAACATATAAAAGAATACAATGTGTTGTCTAGAAATTTTAATCCAGACAATACTTTAAATATTAGAGTTTTTGAAGATAAGCAACCAGCAGAAAATTTTACAGCTGCAGTACCACAATTAGATGATGTGTATTTTATTGCTTTAAAACAAGATGAACCAATTTTAACAAGTTAAGAGAAAAGTTAGTAAAAACTAACTATAATTCTATAAATCAACAAGTACTCATAACTCATCAATCAAAACTCATAACTCGAATAAAATGTTTTCAACAATATTTAAACAAGAACTAAAATACTGGTTTAAAAGACCTATTTTTTATATATATTCTGTAATATTTTTATTAATTGCTTTTCTTTTAGCAGCAACAGCTGCTGGTATTTGGGACGGAATTACTGGCACAACTGGTTCATCTAGAATTGTAAACTCGCCAATGGGCATTAATGGTTTGCTAAACTTTTTTACCATTTTTATATTTTTTTTATTTCCCTCTATTATTGGAGTTTCTATTTATAGAGATTTTAAGAGCGAAATGCATACTATTCTATATTCCTATCCGTTTACAAAAGCCAATTATTTATTCGCTAAATTTTTTAGCGGAATTGTAGTTGTCTCTGCTATTGTTTTAGTAATTATTTTAGGAATGGTTATTGGTTTTCGTTTTCCTGGGACCAACCCTCAAATTGTTGGAAATTTTAACGTAATAACTTATTTGCAAGCTTATTTAGTTTTTGTTTTACCTAATGTGTTGTTTTTTGGAGCTGTTGTTTTTGCAGTTGTTACGTTTTCTAGAAGCATTGCTGCTGGATTTATTACAGTTATAATTTTAATGTTTATACAAGGAGCAATAAGTAGCATATTCTCAGACCCAGAACAAGCAAAAATTTTGGCAATTTTAGATCCTTATGGTTTCTCTGCATCAGATTATTATACTAAGTACTGGACAATGTCAGAGCAGAACGAACTCCAAATTCCTTTTAAAGAGTTTGTTATTTACAATAGGTTATTTTGGTTGGCAATTTCTTCTTTAATTTTTGGCTTGGTTTATAAATATTTTAAATTTAGTCAAAATGCAATATCAATCTCTTTTAAAAGATCAAAAGGAGAAAGAGTAACAAAAACAAATTTTAGTGGTATTACAAAAATTACTTTACCAAAAGTAACACATAATTATTCTTTTCTTCAGAATTTAAAAACAATGTGGAAGCTTTCTTACATAGATTTTAAATTTATTTTTAAAAGTTTACCTTTTATCTGTATTCTAATTGTAGGAATTTTTTTACTTATAGGTACATTGTTTACAGTGGGAAAAATTTTTGGAACTAATACACTGCCTTTAACGTGGCAAATGTTAGGAGCAGGAAACGTTTTTAGCTTGCTAATTATTAACCTTTGTACTTTTTTATATGCAGGTGTTTTAGTGCAAAGAACAAGAACTGCTAGAATAAATCATTTGGTAGATAGTACACCAGTACCAAATTGGACCTTACTATTCTCTAAAGTAATAGCATTGGTTAAGATGCAATTGGTTTTGTTGGCAGTAATTATGATTTCTGGTATCATTTATCAAACATATCAAGGATTTTACAATTTCGAAATTGGACATTATTTAAAAGAATTGTATGCACTAAAAATATTAAATTACTTAGTTTGGGCATGCTTAGCAATTTTTATCCAAACTTTAGCAAAGAACCAATATTTAGGATTGTTTATTTTATTAGTAATTGCAATGGGAACTCCCTTTTTATCTGTAATTGGTATAGAATTAGATGTGTTTAAATATAATGAGGGACCAGGATATAGTTATTCTGATATGAATGGTTATGGAACCTTTTTACAACCTTATTTATGGTACAAATTGTATTGGATTTTAGGAGGGATTTTATTATTAATTATAAGTGCATTATTTTGGTTTAGAGGTTTGCCAAGCTCATTTGCAGAAAGAATATATGTTGCAAAAAAACGTTTTAAAAGACCTTTAAAAATTAGTTTTTTTGTTGTTTTATTATCTTTCTTGTTTTTAGGATTTACAATCTGGAAAGCCACAAAATCAGACTCTAAAAATTCATCTTCTAAACAAGCTGAATTAGATGCAGTAAAATGGGAAAAAACCTATAAAAAATATGAGAATTATAAACAACCAAGAATTGTTGCTGTTAATGCAGATGTAAAAATTTACCCAAAAGAAAGGACTTATAATGCATCTGCTGTGTATACAATGGTTAATAAAACTGATAAAGCTATTGATAGTGTGTTTCTAAATCATAATGCATTAAAAAGTACTTTTGAGTTTGATAAGGCCAATAAGTTGGTGTTAGAAGACACTATTTTTAATTTTGATATTTATCAATTTGATAAAAAAATACAACCAGGAGATTCATTACAATTAAAAATAACTGTAAAAAGCAATACAAATACTAGGTTTCAGAAAAAATCGCCTGTAAGAGAAAATGGAACATTTCTTAATAATTTTCAAATGTTTCCGTCTTTAGGATATTCTTCTGGAGGTGAATTAGTAGATAATAAAACCCGTAAAAAATACAATTTACCACCTAATGATTTACGTCCTCATCCATCAGATTCAACAGCTTTAGGCAATACCTATATTTCTAAAGATTCTGACTGGATAGATTTTGAAGCCACAGTTTCTACATCAAAAGACCAAATAGCAATAGCTCCAGGTTATTTACAAAAAGAATGGGTAGAAGGTGATAGGAAATTTTTTCACTACAAAATGGATAGTAAAATTTTAAATTTTTATGCATTTAATTCAGCAAGATATGAAGTGAAAAAAGAAAAGTATAAAGGTGTTAGTTTAGAAATTTATTATCATAAACCACATACCTATAATTTGGAGAGAATGATAAAAGGGATGAAAGCTTCTTTAGATTATAACTCGAAAAACTTTAGTCCTTACCAACATAAACAATTAAGAATTATAGAGTTTCCGAGAACTGCAGGTACATTTGCCCAATCTTTTCCAAATACAATTCCTTTTTCTGAAGGTATTGGTTTTATTGCAGATGTAGATGATCAAGATGATAGTGGTGTAGATTATCCTTTTGCTGTTACTGTGCATGAAGTTGCACATCAATGGTGGGCACATCAAGTAATTGGAGCTGATGTTTTAGGAGCTACAATGCTATCAGAAAGTTTATCTGAATATGTGGCTTTAAAAGTGTTAGAACATCAACATGGAAAAGAAAAAATGAGAACCTTTTTAAAAGATGCTTTAGATGGTTACTTGGTGCAAAGAACCATAGAAACGAAGAGAGAAAATCCATTAATGTATAATGATGGTCAGGGTTATATACGTTATCAAAAAGGCTCTTTAGTTTTTTATGCTTTGAGTGATTATATTGGCGAAGAAAAATTAAATGGGGCACTAAAAAAGTATGTAGAGAAAGTAAAATTTCAAGAGCCTCCTTATACAACTTCTATAGAAATGGTAAATTACATCCAGCAAGTAACACCAGATTCTTTAAAATATGTAATTAAAGATATGTTTGAAACCATAACATTATATAAAAATAGAGTTGTAGATGTAAAATCTACCAAATTAGAAAATGGAAAATACCAAGTAGATATTGAGTTTGAAGTTTCTAAATACAGAAATGATGAAAAAGGAAAAAAATATTATGGAGAAAAAGTAGGAGACACTTTGTCATATCAATCAGAAAAAATGAGCAAGCCAGTTTTGTCTGTACCTTTAGCAGATTATATAGATATTGGTGTTTTTACAGTAGAGGAAGTAGATGGTTTAAAAAAGGAAAAAGAACTCTACTTGCAAAAACATAAAATTACTCAAATCTATAATAAAATTACATTAATTGTTGATGAAAAACCCACAGAAGTAGGTGTAGATCCTTACAACAAATTAATAGATACGCAATCTAATGATAATAGAAGAAAACTATAATTATGAATAAGAAAATTAGTGTAATCTTAGCATCAATATTTTTTTTAATAATTGTTGGAGTTTATCTTTTAGGATTGTTATTTAATAACCAATCTCTAACATTTTTTACAAAACCATTTATTACAATCTCTTTGGTCTTAGTCTATTTAGTTTCAGTAAACAAAGCTAATTTTTGGTATGTTTCTGCATTGTTTTTTTCTTTTTGGGGTGATACTTTTCTGCTATTTAAAGACGATTTTTTTTTACTTGGCTTGGTTAGCTTTTTAATTACACACATATTATATATAAAAATTTCTGCAGGATATTTAAAAAAAATAGCATTTGCTAAGATTGTTTTTTCATCCATACCATTTATCATTGCTTATGGTAGTATTGTTTTTTTAATTAAAGATAATTTAGGAGAAATGCTAATTCCTGTTATTATTTATGGAGTTGTAATTTCTACATTTGGTGTGTTTACTTTTTTAAATTACCTACAAGAAAAAAGTACTGAGAATTTATGGTTTTTTTTAGGAGGTGTCATTTTTATTATGTCAGATAGTTTGTTGGCAGTAAATAAATTTTATCAAACAAAAGAAATATATGGCATTTGTATTATGATTACTTACATTGTTGCACAGTATTTAATTTGTAAAGCAATGATTGCAAAATCTAAACAAGTATTTTTAAAATGATTTTTTTAAATATTTAGCAAGAAAATTTGCGGTTGCAATTCCTAATAAATCTGCAGATAAATCTATTAAATCAAATGTTCTTGAAGCAATAAAAAACTGACTAAACTCTTCCAGAATTACAAATATAACAACAAAAAAAGTACTGTAATAAACAGATTTTTTTCCGATTTTAAAAGACCGAAATCTTAGTGCAATAATACCTAATAAAGTGAGTACTCCAAATAACATAAAATGCCCTAGCTTGTCACCAAAAGGAATTGATTTTGCAAGTTTAAAAAAAACAATATTTTTTCCAGTATTTGCCAAATAAATTATCCAAAGAATGAATAGGAAAAATAGAATTCCTATTATTTTTATAATCTTAAACACTTTACAGCTATAATAAAAAAAAACAGTTGCATTTGCAACTGTTTTTGTTTGGTCTAAATAAATAGATATTACTTTTTTATTTTTTTTATCAATTATCAGTTAGTTTAGGGGACTCCAATAATTAGGGGATGATTTAAAAAACAAATTTATTTCATATATTATTATTTAGGGGATATAAATATGTAATTAATTATTAATTACGTTGCTAAATTAGTAAATAAAATAAAATAAACAAATGTTTTTAATATTTTTTTGCAATTTTTATTGTTAAAAATTTAATTTGTGATTCGTAAAAAAATAATACTTTAAAAAACAGTGGTTTAACCTTATAATTTTTTACCAATAAAAGGTATTTTTTTTCTTTCAACAATTAAAACGATAACCCCAATTATAAAAGTTAAGATTGCAGCACCAAACAACAAACCACCATCATTGTTATGTGCTATTCCTATTTTTGTTAAGTGAGCTATAATTGCACCTCCCATTAAGCCAATTGTTAAAATAGCACCAAAAATTACTTTTTTGGGAGTAAAAAGCAAAATAGAGGCAATAAGTTCTAGAATTCCTGTACCTATTCTCATAAAAGCTTCATTTTCTCCAGCTAATTTTGTAAATAAATCTACACTTTCTTGTGCTCCAGAAAATTTGTAAAATAAA
Organism: Polaribacter sp. 2305UL8-11; assembly: GCF_058147165.1. Classification (NCBI taxonomy): domain Bacteria; kingdom Pseudomonadati; phylum Bacteroidota; class Flavobacteriia; order Flavobacteriales; family Flavobacteriaceae; genus Polaribacter; species Polaribacter sp. 2305UL8-11. Next base: position 69,138 of record NZ_JBYVJW010000004.1, read on the forward strand.
GTTTGTACCATAATAATTGCAGCAATTAATTTTAAGGCAAATAGAAATTTTGTATTCATTTTAAAAAGTTTTAGGTTTATAAAATAGTAATGATTTAAATAATAGGTTTCTTAATTATAGACGATAAACCATAAATATGCTTACAAAACCATATTTTTGTAAAAACATTTGCAATGAAAAAAGCATTCTTTTTAAGTATTATACTTTTTATTGGTTGTAGCAAGTCCAAACAAACAAAACTTAGTTTTTTAGATGAGTATGTGGTAAAAGATTCGCTTGTTTTTAAAAACACACTTATTGGAGGTCTTTCTGGTGTAGATTATGCAAATAATTATTACTATTTTGTTGTAGATGATGCAAAAAACCCACGATTTTTAAAATCGGATATTAAAATTAAAGATGATAAAATTGCATCAGTAGAATTTAAAGATGTTGTTTTTTTAAAAGATACTACAACTATTTTTTACAAAGAAAATGCATTAGATTTAGAATCTATTTTTGTTGATGAAGAAACCCAAGAAATTAATTTTGTGAGTGAAGGTGCTATTAAAAAAGGCAAACTTCCAACAATATTTACCACAAATCAAAAAGGAGTCTTTAAGCAGAATTATAATTTGCCTTCTTATTTTATAAATCTTAAAAATATACAACACAATGCTGTTTTTGAAGCATCTTCAAAAAGCTTTGACAAAAAAGGATTTTGGGTTGCTATGGAAGGGGTTTTAAAATCTGATGGAAAAGCACCAACCTTTAAAAAAAGTTCTTCACCAATCAGAATCACTTTTTTTGATAAAAAAACGAAAAATGCAACCAAACAGTTCGCATATCAACTAGAGCATATTACAAAACCAGCAAAAGGAAATATTAATTTAAATGGGGTTACTGCCATTTTAGAATACAAAGAAAATCATTTTTTTGTTGTAGAAAGAAGCTATCAAAATGGCTATGGTTCTTATGGTAACACTGTTAAGATTTTTGAAGTTTTTATTGATGATAAAACCACAAACACACTGTATTTAGAGTCTTTAAAAAAAGCAACATTCATACCACTCACAAAAAGATTAATTTTTAATTTTGATACAATTCAAAATAAATTAACAAGCGGAATTGTAGACAACATAGAAGGCATAACTTTTGGACCTCAATTAGCAAACGGAAATCAATCTTTACTTTTAGTATCTGATGATAATTTTCAGAAATATGGAAAACAGTTAAATCAATTTATTTTGTTAGAAATTAATGATAAATAATTCTATTTTTACAACATCAAACTAAAGAATGAACTTATCAAGTATCAAAGAAAACCGATTGCGAAAAAAAATTGATAGGCAAATTTTAAAAGCTTTAAAAAACAGAAACGTTTCTCAAAAAGAAATACAATCTGTAGGTATTTTAACTTTAGATGCTGTATCTACAAAAATTGACATTCAATCAAGCATAGAAACTATTTTGGGAGTTAGAAATACTAAAATTTACAGTTTTAAAAAACATGATAAATTAGATGCTGTTTCTTACAAACATTTTTCTGAAAAAGATCTTAATTGGAAAGGTAATTTTGTACAACCCAATTTTCAAAGTTTTTTAGAAACTCCATTCGATTTATTAATTGGTTATTTTAATCAAAAACAGTTATATTTAGAAAAAGCAGTTCATGCATCAAAAGCAACATTTAAAGTCGGTTTTTCTAATGTAAATTCCAGTTTATATGAAATGGAAATCCATTCAGAAATAGAAAAAATAGAAGAATTTTCTACGGAATTAAATAAGTACTTAAAAATCCTCAAGAAACTAAAAAATTAAACTTTAACCATAAAGTTGTGTATTCTTGGTAGGAAATCATTTTTAGCGCATAAATTTCATCTGATTATTGTAATTTTACCCCATAAATATTTTACGATGCAAAAATTTATTGGAACAGGAGTTGCTTTAGTTACCCCTTTTAAAGACGATTTAAGTGTAGATTTTGAAGCACTTATTAAATTGGTAAACTACAATATAGAAAACGGAACAGATTACCTAGTAATTAATGGTACAACTGCAGAAAGCGCAACCATTACAAGTCAAGAAAAACAAGAAATTATAGACGTTATTATTAAAACCAATAATAAGCGTTTACCTTTGGTTTTGGGAGTTGGAGGCAATAATACTGCATTGGTTGTAGAAGAACTTAAAACAAGAAATTTTGATGGTATAGATGGTATTCTTTCTGTAGCTCCATACTACAGTAAGCCTACTCAAGAAGGGTTTTATCAGCATTTTAAAACAATTGCACAAGCAACAGATTTACCAGTTATATTATACAATGTTCCTGGTAGAACAGCAAAAAACATGGAGCCAGCAACTACTTTACGTTTGGCAAAAGATTTTAAAAATATTGTTGGGGTTAAAGAAGCTGGAAACAACCAACAACAATATTATACCTTACTAAAAAATAAACCTGCTCATTTTTTAATCATTTCTGGCGATGATGATTTAGCTCTAGGAGTTGCTTTAGCTGGAGGTTCTGGAGTTATTTCCGTAATTGGTCAAGCATTTCCAAAGCAATTTTCGACAATGATTAATCACGGTTTGCAAGGAAATAACAAAGAAGCTTATGAAATTCATTATAAAATGATGGATATTGTAGATTATATTTTTGAAGAAAATAACCCTGCAGGAATTAAAACGGTTTTACAAAAACTAGCTATTTGTTATAATAATGTGCGTTTACCCTTGGTAAAAGCCACTAAAGAATTAGAAGAAAAGATTTCTAATTTTGTAGAAAATTTCAAATAAGATTAACAAAAATTTAGTACCTAAAAAGTATTTTTTTATTGATTATTGCAAAGAATATTATAAGAAGATAAAAGGTTTTTAATTCTTGTTTTTCTTGAATTAAATAAAACGAAAAATCTTCTTTAAAATTTAAGGCTCGAACTAGATTCGAAAACAAAAAATAAAGATTTTTTTGCTAAAAAAGAATTCTTTTCTATTTCATAAATAATCACTAATTTTGCCCGATGCAAAAAATTAAAAATTTCGCTTTTTTATGCTTGTTTACACTACTGCTTTTTTCTTGTGGTGAGTATCAAAAAGTTTTAAATAAAGGTACAGCAGAAGAACAGTATAAAATGGCTGTTAAACTGTATGAATCTAAAAAGTACAGTAAAGCTTTACGTTTGTTTGAGAAAATTACCCCTACTTACAGAGGTAAACCTCAAATGGAGCGTATTTCTTTTATGATTGCACAATCTAATTTTAACGAGAAAAATTATAGTATTTCTGGTTATTATTTTGATCGTTTTGCAAAAAATTATCCAAAAAGTTCTAAAGTAGAGGAAGCAGCATTTTTATCTGCTTACAGTTATAAATTAGCTTCTCCACGTTTTAGTTTAGATCCTACAGATACCAATAAGGCTCTAGAGTCTTTTCAATCTTTTATCAATACTTACCCAGATTCAGATAAGGTAGAAGAAGCTAATAGGCATTACAAAGAAATACGTTACAAGTTAGAGAAAAAATATTTTGAAATTGCAAAAACGTATTACAGGACTGCAGATTACGATTTAAGAAACTATAAAGCTGCAATTCAGGCATTTGATAATTTATTGTCAGATTTTTTAGGTTCTGAATTTAAAGAAGAAGCTTTGTATTATAGATTAAAATCTGCTCATGATTTTGTTTTAAAAAGTACAGATAGAAGAAAACCAGAACGTATAAAAGATGCAATTAATGCTTACGATAAACTAAAAAGAAATTTTCCAGAATCTCAATATATGGAAGATGCTAATAAGATGCTAGCTACACTTAAAAGTGAAGATACTAGAGTAAAAAACTTAATTGCAGAACAAAAGAAATTAATAAAAGATTTACAAAAGAAATAATTTATATGGATTATAAAGATACAAATGCAGCAGCTTCAACAATCACTTATAATAGAGATAAAATAGAAGCACCTACAGAAAATATTTACGAAGCAATTTCAATCATTGCTAAGAGAGCCTCTCAAATTAACGGAGATTTAAAGAAAGAGTTAGTAGATAAGTTAGATGAATTTGCAACTTACAACGATTCTTTAGAAGAGGTATTCGAAAATAAAGAACAAATAGAAGTATCTAAATTTTATGAGCGTTTACCAAAACCAACTGCAATTGCTGTAGAAGAATGGTTAAATGGTAAAGTATATTTTAGAACTCCAGAAACAGAATAATGTCTGTTTTAAGTGGTAAAAAAATCCTTTTAGGAATTACTGCTGGTATTGCAGCATATAAAACGGCTCATTTAGTTCGTTTATTTATAAAATTAGGCGCAGATGTTAAAGTAATTATGACACCTGCGTCTAAAGATTTTATAACACCTCTCACACTTTCAACACTTTCTAAAAATCCGGTTCATTCTACTTTTTATGATAAAGAAGATGAAAACGAATTGTGGAACAATCATGTAGATTTAGGTCTTTGGGCAGATTATATGGTTATTGCACCAGCAACTGCAAACACTTTATCTAAAATGGCAAATGGCACTTGCAACAATTTGTTGCTAGCAACCTATTTATCTGCAAAATGCCCTGTTTATTTTGCTCCAGCAATGGATTTAGATATGTATATTCATCCATCTACCAAACAAAGTTTAGAAAAACTACAATCTTTTGGCAATGTAATGATTCCTGCAACTTCTGGAGAATTAGCCAGTGGTTTGGTTGGAGAAGGAAGAATGGAAGAGCCAGAAGATATTGTCTCTTTTATAGAAAAAGACATTCTATCTAAATTGCCATTAAAAGGAAAAAAACTATTATTAACAGCTGGGCCAACTTATGAAGCTATAGATCCTGTTCGTTTTATAGGAAATCATTCTTCAGGAAAAATGGGATTTGCAATCGCAAAAGCAGCAGCTAATTTAGGTGCAGAAGTTTATTTAATTTCTGGTCCTAGTCATCAACAAATAAAACACTCTTTAGTTCATAGAATAGATGTAATCTCTGCAGATGATATGTACAATGCAGCACATCAATATTTTAGTAAAGTAGATATTGCTATCCTTTCTGCAGCTGTAGCAGATTATAAACCAAAAAATGTTGCTAATCAGAAAATAAAAAAGAAGGAAAGTGCGTTAGAGATTGAGTTATCACCTACAAAAGACATTTTGGCTTCTTTGGGGGCTATCAAAGAAAAACAATTTTTAGTAGGTTTTGCATTAGAAACCAATAATGAACTGGAAAATGCAAAGAAAAAACTAAAGAAAAAGAATTTAGATGCTATTGTTTTAAATTCTTTGCAAGATAAAGGTGCAGGTTTTGCAACAGACACAAATAAAATTACTATTATTGATAAAGATTTGAATGAAAAATCGTTCGGATTAAAATCTAAAGTTGAAGTTGCAAAAGATATTATAAATGAAATTTTAAGGAAAATTTCTTAACATTTGTCTCCTCGAGCATACTCGACCTGACAGTAAAAAGTAAAAAAGTGCATAAAATTTTAATTCTTTTTTTATTCTTATTTTCAGTTTCTACTGTAAACTCACAAGAACTTAATTGTTTGATTAATGTGAATTATAATCAAATTCAAGGTTCTAATACGCAGGTTTTTAAAACGTTACAAAAGTCTCTTACAGAATTTGTAAATCAAACAAAATGGACTAATAGAGAGGTAAAACCAGAAGAACGTATTAATTGCGCTATGAATATTATTGTAACTTCTAGGACAGATAATACATTTACAGCTACCTTGCAAGTACAATCTACAAGACCTGTTTACGGTTCTTCTTATGAGACGCCTATTTTAAATATTAAAGACAACGATTTTAACTTTAAGTACAATGAGTTCGACCCTTTAATTTATAACAGAAATTCATTTGATAGCAATTTAATTTCTACCATTGTTTTTTATGTAAACGTTATTTTGGGGGTAGATGCAGATACTTTTAAATTAAAAGGAGGAGATGCTTATTTAAAGGAAGCCCAGAATGTAATGTTGCAAGCGCAACAAAGTGGTTTGTCTTCTTGGCAAAATGTTGTAGGAAAACAAAATCGTTTTTTATTGATAGACAACCTCATGTCTCCCAAATTATTAACTTACAGAAGTGCAATGTACAATTATCACAGAAAAGGGTTGGATACTTTTGTAACCAATAAAAATACAGCAAAACAAACTGTAGAAGATGCAGTACTTTCTTTAGAGAATATTTTTAATAAAACTGTAGGTAATTATTTAATTCGTTTGTTTTTTGATGCCAAAGCAGATGAAATTGTAAATCTTTATGAAGATGGGCCAGAAACTAGAAATCAATCTAGGTTAGTTACAGCAGTAAGAAAGATATCTCCAAATAATAATTCTAAGTGGAAATCTATTAGGTAAAACTTTATTTATAATTAGTTCTTAATTTTCTTTCATTTTTTCACTAATTTCATCCCATAAAAATTAGTCAATTTGCTCACACAACTTTCTATTAATAACTACGCATTAATCGATTCATTATCAATTGATTTCTCTTCGGGTTTGTCTATTATTACTGGAGAAACTGGCGCTGGAAAATCGATACTTTTAGGTGCTTTAGGTTTGGTTTTGGGTAACAGAGCAGATTTATCTTCTTTAAAAGATACCACCCAAAAATGTATTGTAGAAGCTAAAATGGCGATAGCCAATTATAACTTAGAAGATTTTTTAAATAAAGCTGATTTAGATTACGAAGCAGAAACCATTATCAGAAGAGAAATTTTGCCTTCAGGAAAATCTCGTGCTTTTGTAAATGATACGCCTGTTACACTATCGGTTTTAAACGAATTAAGAAATAAATTAATTGATGTGCATTCGCAGCATCAAACCATGGAATTGTCAGATAATGCTTTTCAGTTTTCTATTATTGATGCCTTAGCGAATAATAAAAAGCAAATCGATTCTTACAAAAGAGGTTTTTTACAATTACAACAGTTAGAAAAAGAACTGAAAGAATTAGAACGTATTCAAAAAGAAGCAAACCAGCAATATGATTATAATTTGCATTTGTTTAAAGAGTTAGAAGAAGCAAATTTAAAAGTTGATGAGCAAGAAGATTTAGAAGAACGATTGGAGAAATTAAATAACATAGAAGATATAAAAATTAATTTATCTGAAGCGTTAGAAATTTCCATACATGAAGAAATAGGGATTCAGAATTTATTAAATACCTTAGAAAACCGTTTGTCTAAAATTGCTTCTTTTTCTAAAGAATATCAACAATTGGCAGAAAGAATAACTTCTGTAAAAATAGAAATAGATGATGTTGTAACAGAGTTAGAAGATGCCAATGAAAATGTAGATTTTAATCCAAACGAAGCAGAAGAAATTAATGACAGATTACAATTAATCTATAATTTGCAAAAAAAGCACTATGTAAATTCAGTTCAAGAATTATTAGTCGTTTTTGATGAATTATCCGAAAAAGTACAGCAAGTCGAATCTGCAGAAGATACAATCAACAAGAAAAAACAGGAAATACATTCTGTCTCAGAAAAGTTAGACAAAGTAGCCGATTTAATTACAAAATCAAGAACAACTGCAATCCCAAAATTAACCAAAGAATTAGAAAGTTTGTTAGCTGATTTAGGCATGCAAAATGCCCGTTTTTCTATAAAAATAAAACCAACAATTATCTATTTTCCAAACGGAAAAGACAATTTAGAATTTTTATTTTCAGCAAATAAAGGGGGAAGTTTTGGAGAATTGAAAAAAGTAGCTTCAGGAGGAGAATTATCGAGAATAATGCTGTCTGTAAAGAAAGTGTTATCAGAAAATATACATTTGCCAACTATTATTTTCGATGAAATAGATACAGGAGTTTCAGGAGAAGTTTCCAATAAAATTGCAGCTATTATGCAACAAATGAGCAACCACATGCAAGTTGTTGCCATTACACATTTACCACAAATAGCAGCAAAAGGTAACAACCATTATAAAGTGTATAAACAAGAAATAAATGGTGTTACAACTACGAATTTAAAACAACTTTCAAACGAAGAAAGAATTGTAGAAATTGCAGAAATGTTAAGTGGAAAAGATATCTCAGCATCTGCTTTAACACATGCAAGAGAATTATTGAATTAGTTTATAGTTAATTAGAAAATAGAAAATAGAGAATAGAGAATAGAGAAGTAGCGAGTGTCGTTTCGAAATGAGCTTTTTAGCGATTGAGAAACCTTATAGCACAAAAAAATATCAACTAAAAACCATCACCCAAAAACCAAAAAACACCATGTACAACTTACTAAAAGGAAAAAAAGGAATCATTTTCGGTGCATTAAACGAACATTCCATTGCTTGGAAAGTAGCAGAAAGAGCACATGAAGAAGGAGCAGAATTTGTGTTAACAAACGCACCAATTGCAATGAGAATGGGAGAGTTAAATGCTTTAGCAGCAAAAACAGGTTCGCAAATTATTCCAGCAGATGCAACTTCTGTAGAAGATCTAGAGAATTTGGTAGCAAAATCTATAGAAATTTTAGGCGGAAAAATAGATTTCGTGTTACATTCCATTGGTATGTCTGTAAACGTAAGAAAAGGTAAGCACTACACAGACCCAAAATACGATTTCACAACAAAAGGTTGGGACGTTTCTGCGGTTTCTTTTCATAAAACTATGAATGTTTTGTACAACAAAAACGCCATGAATGAGTGGGGAAGCATTGTCGCTTTAACGTATATGGCTGCACAAAGAGTTTTTCCAGATTATAATGATATGGCAGATAACAAAGCGTATTTAGAAAGTATTGCACGTAGTTTTGGGTACTTCTTTGGACGCGATCATAAAGTGCGTGTCAACACCATTTCTCAATCGCCAACACCAACCACTGCAGGAAGTGGTGTAAAAGGTTTTGATGGTTTTATTGCTTATGCAGAAAAAATGAGTCCTTTAGGAAACGCAACAGCTGCAGATTGTGCAGATTACACGATTTCTTTATTTTCCGATTTAACAAAAAAGGTAACTTTACAGAATTTATTTCACGATGGAGGTTTCTCTAATATGGGTGTTAGTGATGCAGTTATGGAAAAATTCGAGTAAAACTGTCACCTTGAGCGCAGTCGAAAGGTCTTTTTTTAAGTAGCTATTTCGCGCTTTTCGCACTCGCTTTTTTTTATGCTGAATTTATTTCAGCATCTCACTTATTAAATAACATATTTTATCATTGCAACAGATACTAAATCGAGTTCAGCATAAAAAAAGAGCTCAAACAATTGCTTCAATCACGGCTAAACTTGTTTGCAAACGATTAGAAAACTTTTAAGTAAATCATATTAAAAAGTTGAAGTTTTAAGAATTAAAAACCTTCAACTTTTTTTATTTTTTTACATTTACATTAAAGAAAGTTTTAGAAGTAACTCAACTTTTAAACTTTTAAACTTTTAAACTTTAAAACCTTGAAACTACTTTTCAGTATCATAATCCCAGTTTACAATCGTCCACAAGAAATAGACGAGTTATTAGAAAGTCTTATAAAACAAGATTTTTCTGAGGATTTCGAGGTTTTAATTATAGAAGATGGTTCTACAAATTCATCAGAAACAATTGTAGAAAAATATAAAAATAAGCTTGATTTAAAATATTATTTCAAAGAAAATAGTGGGCCAGGAGCCAGTCGTAATTACGGAATGCAAAAAGCCACAGGAAATTATTTTATCATTTTAGATTCAGATGTTATTGTTCCACCTCAATACTTATCAATAGTACAAAAAGCGTTAGAAGAGAATTATACAGATGCTTTTGGAGGTCCTGATGCAGCTCATCATAGCTTTACAGCTTTACAAAAAGCCATAAATTACTCTATGACTAGCTTTTTAACCACAGGTGGTATTCGTGGAAAAAAAAATGGAGTAGGCAAATTTCAGTTACGAAGTTTTAATTTGGGAATGTCTAAAAATGCCTTTAAAGCTACCCAAGGTTTTTCTGATATGAAAACAGGAGAAGATATCGATTTTACTTTTAGGCTTTGGGAAAATGGATTTGAAACCCAATTGATAGAAAAAGCATTCGTATATCATAAACGTAGAAGCACTATACAACAATTTTTTAAGCAAACATTCGGTTTTGGAACAGCAAGACCCATTCTAAATAAAAAATATCCAAAGAGTGCTAAGATTACTTTTTGGTTTCCAAGTATATTTATTTTGGGACTTGATGTAAGTATTTTATTGGCTTTTTTTGGGTATTATCAACTATTTTATTTTTATGCATTTTATTTTTTATTAATTTTCATAGATTCTCTGCTTCAAAATAAAAATATAAAAGTTGCTTTTTTGAGTATTATAACTTCTTTTACTCAGTTTTTAGGGTATGGTTTGGGGTTTTTAAAATCTATTTTTTTGGCATAATTCGCTAACGTGTTTGTGTATGCTTTGTTGCGTGGTTAAGCAACTAATTTAGCAAATACAAACCGAATAGAAAATCCGCGAGGACTTTCGCAAGTGAGCAAAAAGCCAGTAATAAAGTTTATACTTTGTTGTGTGTAGTTTTTTTCATACATAAATTCCATTTTCAACGTTAATTTATATTGCTTTCAATTTTAATTTTTTTATTCGAAATTATGAAATTCAATTGTTGTTTTAAATTTCTCATATTTTCCCAAATTTATTCTACTATTTTCAGGGTTTTTGGAAGAATAATAAACATTGAACTTTTTTCCAATACAATTTTTAGTTCCGTCTTCGCATTTAAAAGGATTTATTCCAGTTTGTCCTGAATATTTTTTCCCATTTACTTTATACTCGTAACTCAAAGAATATCGAGCTTGATATAGTTTCATTAGTTTCGTAATAGTTCCTTTAGTTTTTTTTGTATTCTCTTTTATATCAGATTCAACTAAATAATGTTTTAAAACAAAAAGTCCAATTATAATTGAACAAATTGTAATTATATAAATATTTTGTCTTTTCATTAATTATAGAATATTTTTTTATTCTTTTTTTCTAATTTTTAAAAATTCAATTTATTTTGAGTCAGTTGAATAATTACACAAAACGTAATCTCGTATATGACAGAGTTTTAATTCGTTATATACGAAGTTAGCGAAGTTAAACTTTTTGAGTGAAAAAATCAATAAGTAAAAATACCTATTTTACTAATTAAATTTTATTTAATGTTTTAATTTGTAAATCATCTAAAGAATTTGCCTCGCTTTTAAATTCGATAGTAACCGATTTATTTGGTAATAAATCAAAAAAGTTATCAGAAAAATGACCTTTATATTTTGAATAAAGAAATACATCTTTTTGTAAAACTTCACTTTTTAAGGTGATTTTAAAACCATTTTTTGTTTTAATAATTTCTTTTTCTATATTTCCTTTTGGTAGATTTAACTCTTTAGGTTTTGTAAAATAGAAGTAGGATGTCTGGTTTTTAAATTCGGCTATTAAAAGAGAATTTTTAGCATCAATTTTATTCAAAGAAAACTCATAAAATTGCTGACTACTATTTTTTATTACTTCAATTTCTTTAGTATTTGACCATTTTACATTGCCATAAAAATCAATTATTTTTAATTCTAATTTACCTTTTAAGTTTTTAAAAGTGTCATTAATAATAAACGTTTTTACAGAACTATTGTTAATGACAGAAGAAATGAATACATTCTCAAAAGCTTTTTTAGCTTTGTATTGCAACGCTTTCCAATTTCCAAAATAATCAATACTAGACCAAGAAATTGCTGGCCAACAATCATTTAATTGCCAATACAAAGTGCCCATATTGTAGGGTTTTGCTCTTCTGTGTGCTTCAATGCCCATTACAATTCCTTTGGCTTGTAATAACTGACTTACATAAGCATAATCTTCATCATTTGTTGGGACTTTATAATCACGAGCCATGTACTCTTTAATTAATTGAAAACCTCTAGCATGTTTTTGATGCGATTTTATAGCAGCTGTTTTTAAATTTATGGTATCTTTTTGGTTGATGTAATTAACAGTTTCGAAACTAGGAAAAGATTGAAAACCAAACTCGCTCATAAATCTCGGAACTTGTTTCTGAAAATGTTCAAAAGGAGTAGCATCATGCCAAACCCACCAATCATGTGCATCTCCTTCTTTTTCATATTTAGGATTTCCACGACCGTATTTTGGTGAAGTTTCCCAATAATCTGTTTCAGAATTTTCTGCGACTGTATTTGGTAAAATGGAGTCAAAAACAGCTAAATAATCTCTCCAAATTTCTTGTTTTTCTTTTTCGGTTCTGTTGGCTTGCCAACCCCAACGTTTCCAACCTTCTGAGTTTTCGTTATTTCCACACCACAAAGCCATAGAAGCATGGTTTCGTAAACGTTTTACTTGCTGTTCTGCTTCTTTTTTTACATTTTTTAAAAAAGATTTATCACCTGGATACATTGCACAAGCAAACATAAAATCTTGCCAAACCAGTATTCCTTTTTCATCACATAAATCGTAGAAAATATCGTTCTCATAAATTCCTCCTCCCCAAACTCGCAACATATTCATGTTAGAACTTACCACATCAGAAAGTAGTTTTTTATAATGAGCATTGGTAACTTTATTCTGAAAACTATTTTGTGGAATGTAATTCGCCCCTTTTGCATACACAGGTTTTCCATTGACTTCAAAATAAAAAGACTCGCCAATACTATCTTTTTTGTTGATGAGTTTTATTGTTCGAACACCATATTTAGTAGAAATGCTATCTAAAACTTGATTGTCTTTTTTAACAACAACTTTAATGTTGTATAAATAAGGTTCGCCTAAATTATGAGGCCACCATAATTTAGGATTTTTAATTTTAACAGGAAAAATTAATGGTATAAGAGGATTTGAATATCTTTTGTAAGATATGCTATCATTTACATAAACTTCATAATATATATCATCAAAATTGCTTTCAAATTCTTCTAATTCAATTAGTAAATTAGCTTTTTCTTTTGATATGCCAACTTTTTTAATATTAATATTTTCAATTTTATAATCATTCCAAGCAGTAATAGAAACATCTTTCCAAATCCCAGAAGTGTTTAATTTTGGTCCCCAATCCCAACCATACTGAAATTGTGCTTTTCTGGTGTAAAAGCGTTTTCCTTCTGGTAATTTATAAGGGTTTTTTGCTTCTTTTTGAGTTTCAATTTCATCAGTATTGTTAAAGATAATTTTTAACTCATTTTCTTTTTTAGCTAATTCTTTGATGTTGTAATTCCATTTTCTAAAAGCATTTTCTGTTGTTCCTATTAAAGAATCGTTTAAGAAAATAGTTGCATACGTATCCAATCCATTAAAATTAAGTTCGATGTTTTTCTTTTTTAAAATTTCATCAGAAAGAGTGAAAGTGGTTTTGTATTCCCAATTTTTTGTAGCAACCCATTGTACTTTTTCTTCGTTATTTTTAATAAAAGGGTCATCTATAATTTTGTGATGTAATAAGTCTGTAAATACATTTCCAGGAACAGTTGCAGATTTCCAATCGAGAGTATCAACTCCTTTAAATTGCCAATTTTGGTTTAGCAAAATTGTAGTGGGCAAGTCAACTTTAGGGTGACAACTTTGTATTAAAATACATAAAAATAAATAAAAAAAATTGTCAATTCGAGTGAAATTGAAAATTGAAAATTTTCGGTTTTGTATCGAGAATAAAGTTTTTAAACTTTTAAAAAGTTCTCGATACAATTTTTTATCAAAAATTACTCGAACTGACAATATATATGGTTTAAGCATTTTTGATTACTTTTAAAATATCTTTGATGGTTTTAATATCTGAAATAGTTTGGGAAGTGTTTCCAAAAAAAATACTTTGTTCAGTATTTACAATTTTAGAAGCAGAACTGTGAATTTCTTTTAGACCAGCTTCTTTAAATTGTTTCGCATTTTTGGCATTGATTCCACTTCCTGCCAAAATAGTTAATTTATCTTTTGCAATTTCTTGTAATTCTGTTAGCAATTCAATTCCATCAATTGCTTTTTCTTGCAAACCAGAAGTTAAAATTCTATCGACACCTAAATTGATTAGTTGTTGTAAAGATTTTTTGGGATTTGTAACACAATCAAAAGCTCTGTGAAACGTAAATGAAAGTGGTTTTGATAGTTTTATTAATTCTTTTGTTCTTTCAATATCAATAGAGTTATCAGTATTTAAAACTCCAGAAACAATTCCGTTAAAATCGAATTCTTTACAAATTTTGATATCAGATTTCATTTGTTCGAATTCAGCATCAGCATAACAAAAGTTACCACTTCTTGGTCTTATTAAAACATTTACTGGAATCGTAATTTCTTCAGCAACTTTTTTTAATAAACCATAAGAAGGTGTAATTCCGCTAACAGAAAGTTCAGCACAAAGTTCAATTCTGTCAGCTTTGGCTTTTTCTGCATTTTTTGCAGATTGATATGAATTTGTACAGATTTCTAAAACCATATTTTATGTAATTTAAACCTCAAAAGTTTTTAAAACCTTTGAGGTTTGATGTATTTTTATTCCACAACAATTTCATCTATAAACGTCCAAGCTTTATTTCCTGCACCTTGTTTTCCTTCTGGAATAATCCCGTAATTTGGAATTTTAAGTTTGATAGAATTTACTATTATTTTTTCTTTATTTTCAATTACATCTTCTATTGATAAATCATAATCAACAAGCAAAGAATCTTTGTTTACTAATTTTGTTAATGACGTAATTATTCTTCCATCATTTAAATATAAATATGAATAAATTTTATCAGGCGCATAAATCCACTGTCCATTTCCATTATGAAATCGCGTAGAAATTGAATTTACTTCTGTTGGTTTATTAAACTCAATGGTAATTTCTACATCATCACCTTTAAAACCCAACCATTCTTTATCTCCAAAACGTTTATTATCTCCAGAAATACCATTGATTAATGCCTGTTTTCCTCCAACATTGTATGCTTTATGTGGTTCAACATTTAAAGTTATTTTCTGGCCAACAGCTTTATGTAAATTAATTTTTTGTTCAAAAATAGTTCCTAATTGATTTCCATCATCATCAAAAACAGCCGCTTTTATAGTTGTAGATGAATCGATTTGTATCGGATTTTTGTATTCAGAATGTAACAAATATACTGGCTCTTTTCCATCTAAAGTATAAACAATTTTTTTGTCTGTGGTAGTCTTTAATTTATACTTCAAATCCCCATTTTTATTAACCAAAGTACCTTTTACTTCGTATAAGTGATTGGCATAATTTACATTCATAGCATCTAAACGCTTATTAAAATGCTCCAAACGACTTATAAAATTAGTGTAGTTTTTGTTGTCAGATTTAGACCAAACAACTTCACTCAGAGCAATTGCTCTTGGAAAAGCCATATATTCTACTTTTTCTGGAGTTGGTATATATTCTGTCCACACATTTCCTTGCGCTCCTAAAACATATTTTGCTTCTTCTTTTGTTAGCTCTTTTGGAATTGGGTTAAAATTATATACCTTTTCTAAAGGTAAAAACCCTCCAATTGCCAAAGGTTCATTCTCGTTATTAGATTGATAATGATCAAAGTAACAATGAGAATTTGGAGTTAAAATCACATCGTGTTTTTGTTTCGCAGCTTCAATAGCTCCATGAATTCCCCTCCAAGACATAACAGTTGCATTGGGTGCTAAACCACCTTCTAAAATTTCATCCCAACCAATAATTTGTTTTCCTTTAGAGTTGATGTATTTTTCCATTCTAGTAATAAAATAGCTCTGCAATTCATGTTCATCTTTCAAACCTTCTTTTTTGATAAGTTTTTGACAATGCTTACAGTTTTTCCACCTTTTTTTAGGAGCTTCATCTCCACCAATATGAATGTACTTTCCTGGAAATAAATCTACAACTTCATCTATAACATCCTCAAGAAATTTAAAAGTGGATTCTTTTGGGCAGTATACTTCATCAAAAACACCCCATTTTGTGGCTACCTTAACTTGTTTTGGTGCTGAGCTTGACGAAGTACAACCTAATTCTGGGTATGCAGCAATAGCTGCTTGAGAATGTCCAGGCATTTCTATTTCTGGGATAACAGTTATTTGTCTTGCTGAAGCATATTTTACAATGTCTTTGATTTCTTTTTGAGTGTAAAATCCACCATATTTTTTTCCATCAAATTTGTGTGGTTGGTCTGAATAGTGGCCAATTAGAGTTTCATCTCTAAATGCTGCAATTTCTTGTAGTTTAGGGTATTTTTTAATTTCAATTCGCCAACCTTGGTCTTCTGTTAAATGCCAATGGAAGGTATTCATTTTTAACATAGACATCAAGTCTAAATATTTTTTGATAAAATCTACAGAAAAGAAATGACGACCAACATCTAAATGCATGCCTCTATACACAAATCGAGGTTCATCCTTAATTTCTAAACATTGTATTGCAAATTCTTTTTCATTTGATTTTTCAAAATTTACAGGTAATAGTTGTCTTAAAGACTGAAACGCATAAAAAGCACCTTTTGAACTTTTTGCAGAAATTAAAATTTCTTCTGGAGTAATTTTTAAAAGATAGCCTTCATCATTAGAAATAGAAGCATCAATTTTAAAATTGATACTGTTTTTAGCACCACTATTTAACTTGATTTTTTTAGTACTTTCAAGATAATTTTTTAAAAAAATAGCTACTTCTTTCAAGTCTTCATCATAAACCAATTTAGTATTATTATTTAAAATAAAAACCCCTTCATTAATAATTTGTTTATTAGGAACAGGAATAATTGATGGAGTTAAAGCTACTTTTTTGTTGTTAAAACACGCTGTTAATAGTATAACTAATGTTGTATACATTACAATTTGTGTTGTTTGTCTAAAAATGTTCATTTGCGAATTGATTGATAATGGTTATCTTGCTAATTTAGACAAAAAAATATATTTATTTACAGATGAAAAATCAATCTATAACCTCACTTATTTTAATCTTTTTCGTTTTTATTTCTTGTAAAGAGAAAATAATTATTGTTGAAGCAAAAAAAGACAAAAAACTAATTTCTTACGTAAATCCATTTATTGGAACTGGTGGTCATGGACATACATACCCAGGAGCAACAATGCCTTTTGGTATGATGCAACTAAGTCCAGATACACGTTTAGATGGTTGGGATGGCTGTTCTGGATATCATTATTCAGATGATGAAATTTACGGTTTTACCCACACGCATTTAAGTGGAACTGGAGTTTCTGATTATGGAGATATTTTACTGATGCCAACAAACAAACAGGTGTTTAATAATGGTGCTGACACTTCGTCAAGCTCAGTGCAGGTTCAAGGTTATAAATCGAAATTTTCGCACGACAAAGAAGTTGCAGAACCTGGATTTTACAAAGTTCATTTAGACGATACAAATATAGATGTAGAGTTAACTGTTTCTAAAAGAAGTGGAATGCATAAGTATAGTTTTCCTTCTGCTGAAAATCAATTTGTAATTTTAGATTTGGAGCATAGAGATGAAGTTTTAGACGCCAAAATTGATAAAAAATCTGATACAGAAATTGTAGGTTATAGGCATTCTAAGGCTTGGGCAACAGACCAACGTTTGTTTTTTGTGATAAAAACTTCACATCCTTTTAAGGATGTTTTACAATCACCTTTAAAAAAGGGATTACCTGGAGGAAGAAAATCTGCGTTAAAATTTATCAACCCAAACAACGAACCCGTTTTTGTCAAAGTAGGAATTTCAGCAGTAGATATAGAAGGCGCAAAAAAGAATTTAGAAGGAGAAATAGGAAATCAAACTTTTGAACAAGTTAAAAAAACAGCACAAGACTTTTGGGAAAAACAATTAGAAAAAATTGTAATTGAAGATACAAGTGAAGACAATAAAACGAATTTTTATACATCAATGTATCACGTTTCTATTGCACCAAATTTATATCAAGATGTAGATGGACGTTATAGAGGAATGGATTTAAAAATCCATCAAACCAAAGATTTTGACTATTACACTGTTTTTTCTATGTGGGATACTTATAGAGCTGCACATCCTTTGTATACCATTATAGAACAAGAAAAAACCAACGATTTTGTAAATACGTTTTTAGCAAAATATGATGAAGGTGGTATTATGCCAATTTGGGATTTGGCTGCAAATTATACTGGCTGTATGATTGGTTATCATGCAGTTGCTATTATTGCTGATGCCTATTTAAAAGGAATCAAAAATTATGATGTAGAAAAAGCTTTTACAGCCATGAAACATTCTGCAACTCGTGATAAATTAGGGTTGGATTCTTATAAAAATTTCGGATTTATTCCTGTTGAAAAGGAATCTGAATCAGTTTCTAAAACATTAGAATATGCCTATGATGATTGGACAATTGCGCAAATGGCAAAGTCTTTAGGAAAGAAAGATGATTATAAAACCTATTCAGAAAGAGCACAATATTATAAGAATATTTTTGATCCAAGTACTCAATTTATGAGAGGACGTTTTAGAAATACTTGGTTTGCACCTTTTGATCCTTATGAAGTGAATTTTAACTACACAGAAGCAAATTCTTGGCAATATAGTTTTTACGTACCACAAGATATTTCTGGTTTTATAAAATTACTTGGAGGAAAAGATAAACTAGAGAATCAATTGGATAAACTGTTTACTGCAAAAAATAAAACTTCTGGCAGAAATCAAGCAGATATTACAGGTTTAATTGGGCAATATGCACATGGAAATGAACCAAGTCATCATATGGCGTATTTGTATAATTTTGTTAATAAACCAGCAAAAACTCAAGAGAAAATTCGTCAGATTTTAACAGAATTGTACACAAATACTCCAGATGGAATTTCTGGAAACGAAGATTGTGGACAAATGAGTGCTTGGTATATTTTTAGTTCTCTAGGTTTTTATCCTGTAACTCCAGGTGCTAATCAATACATTATTGGTTCGCCTTTATTCCAAAAAGCGACTATTAATTTAGAATCAGGAAAAACGTTTACGGTTGAAGCTAAAAATCAATCAGCAGAAAATAAGTACATAAAATCCGTAAAACTAAATGGTGATGATTATGAGTATTCGTATATCAATCATCAAGATATTATGAATGGTGGTAGTTTGGTTTTTGAAATGACAAACCAACCAACAAATTGGGGAACAAAAGACGAATATATCCCATCAACAGAAATTAAAAATCATTTAATTGTTGCTGCACCTTTTATAGCTAAAGGAAAAACTGCTTTTAAAGGAAGTACAGAAGTTACTTTAGAAAATGTAGATAAAGAAGCGACTATTTTTTATAGTTTGGGTGGAGAATTTGAAAAATATTCAAAACCATTTACCATTTCTGAGAAAGCAACTTTAAAAGTGTATTCAGAAAAAAATGATGTAAAAAGTGCAACAATAACCACAGATTTTTATAAAATTGACCCAAATATTAAAATTGAATTACAGACAAAATATGCAAATCAATACAATGCAGGTGGAGATAATGCTTTAATTGATGGAATTCTTGGAGCAGAAGATTTTAGAACTGGAACTTGGCAAGGGTATTTTGATACAGATTTAGTTGCTATTGTTGATTTAGGAAGTGAAAAAGAAATTAATGAAATTTCAGTTGGTTTCTTACAAGACCAACGTAGTTGGATTTTTCTGCCAAAAGAAGTAATAATTCTTGGTTCTAAAGATGGTAAATACTTTAATAAATTAGAAAATAAAGAATTTGATAACTCTCAACCTTCTGATGATGTGAAAATTGAAAATGCAATATTTAATTCTAATAAATATGGCAATAATTCGAAACCTAAATATAGATATATAAAAGTACGTGCTTTTAAATTAGGCGAACTCCCCAAATGGCATTTAGGATACAAACACGATGGAAGAAGTTGGTTGTTTGTAGATGAAATTCAGATAAAATAAAAAGTCTGTCATTCCTGCGTAGGCATGAATCTATAATATAATATAAGTATGGTTAAAAAAATATTTTTAGCATTTTTTGCAATTTCATTAGCAAGTTGTAACACAAAATCAACCTCAAATTCTGAAATAAAAGAAAGTAACTCTTTAAAAGATTTTGTGCAGTTTGTAAACCCAATGATTGGAACCAGTAAAATGGGGCATGTTTTTCCTGGGGCAACAGCACCTTTTGGTATGGTTCAATTAAGTCCCCAAACCAACTTCGAGGTTATGTTTAAAGGTGGGAAATACAATTCTGCTACTTATGAGTATTGTGCAGGTTATCAATATAGAGATACTACAATTGTAGGTTTTGCACACACGAATTTTAGTGGAACAGGACATTCAGATTTAGGAGATTTATTAGTAATGCCAACTGTTGGAGATTTAATTTTAGACCCAATTGAAACCAAAGATGGCAAAAAAGGATTTTACTCTAAATTTTCTCATGAAAACGAAATTGCTAAAGCTGGTTATTATAAAGTAGACTTAGAAAGTTACAATATTAAAGCAGAATTAACTGCTTCAGAACGTGTTGGGTTTCATCAATATACATTTCCAAAATCTACGGAATCTCATATTTTGTTAGACTTGGTGTACAATGTATATCATCATGATAATAAAAATGTATGGACGTTTTTACGTGTTGAAAATGATTCAACATTAACAGGTTACAGACAAACCAAAGGTTGGGCAAGAGATAAAAAGGTGTTTTTTGCAGTCAAATTTTCGAAACCATTTAAAAGTTATGGTCATAAAAAATATGATAAACTAACCTATGATGGTTTTTACAGACGTTTTAATCAAGATGAAAACTTCCCAGAAATGGCAGGAAAAGATATTCGTGCTTATTTTAATTTTGATACTGATAAAGGTGAACAAATAAAAATAAAATTTGCGCTATCTCCAGTAAGTTCTGCAGGTGCCATGAAAAACTTGGAAGCAGAAATTCCACATTGGAATTTTAACAAAACAAAAGAAGAAACACAACAAAAATGGAACAATGAACTCTCTAAAATTGAAGTAGAAACGATAGAAGAATCACAAAAAGAAACTTTTTATACAGCTTTGTATCACACTATGTTAAGTCCGATTTTGTACGAAGATGTAGATGGAAAATATAGAGGTTTAGACCAAAACATTCATACTTCTGATGGATTTACAAATTACACTATTTTTTCACTTTGGGATACTTACAGAGCATTACATCCTTTGTTTAATGTTATTCAGCAAGAAAAAAATAACGACATGATAAAATCGATGTTGGCACATCAAAAAGAAAGTGTACATAATATGTTGCCAATTTGGAGCCATTATGCCAATGAAAATTGGTGTATGATTGGATATCATGCAACTTCTGTAATTGCAGATGCTGTTGTTAAAAATGTTGGCGATTTTGATAAAAATCAGGCTTTAAAAGCATCTGTAGCAACTGCAAACGTTTCTTATTTTGATGGTTTGGGCGATTATATCAAATACAAGTATGTTCCAGATGATAAAAGCCATTCATCAGTATCAAAAACTTTAGAACTGGCTTATGATGATTGGACAATTGCACAAATTGCAAAAAGTGTTGGAGATGCATCAACAGAAAAAACATTTTTAGAAAGGTCTGAATATTATAACAATGTTTTCAACAAAGAAAATGGGTATATGAGTCCAAGATTGGCAGATGGAACTTTTCGTAGAAATTTTAATCCTTTGGATACGCATGGACAAGGTTTTATAGAAGGAAATGCTTGGAATTATGGTTTGTATGTGCCTCATCAACTAGATAAAATGATAGCAATGATGGGAGGAAAACAATCGTTTTCTAAACGTTTAGACTCTTTATTTACAATGGAAATTGAAGACAAATACATTGCAAAACACGAAGATATTACTAGAGATGGAATTATTGGAAATTATGTGCATGGAAACGAACCTGGACATCATATTCCGTATTTGTATAACTGGACAGGTGATGAATACAAAACACAAGCAAGAGTGAGAATGATTATGGATACCATGTATGGAATTGGAGTAGATGGTTTGTGTGGAAATGATGATGCAGGACAAATGAGTGCTTGGTATATTTTTAGTAATTTAGGTTTTTATCCTGTAACTCCAGGCTCTAATAAATATGCTTTGGGAAGTCCGTTAGTTAAGAAAGCAACATTGAATTTAGAAAACGGAAAAACGTTAGTAATTTCTACTAAAAATCAGTCTAAAAAAAATGTATATGTTTCTAAATTAACAATTAATGGAAAAGTAATTGATAGAAATTATATATTGCATGATGAATTAATGAATGGAGGAGAGTTTGTATTTACAATGTCTAATCAACCAAAAAAATAAACATTTTTTTGTCACCATGAGCGCAGTCGAAAGGTCTTAAAACAATAAATAATGAAACGTAGAAATTTTATAAAAAAAGCATCAGTAACAGGATTAGGATTCGTTGCTGTTTCATCAACAATTATAAGTTGTGATACTGATAAAAAAGAAAGTAAAACTGCAATTTCATTTAAAGGAAAAGCTATAAGACCTTTGGTAATTGCAACTTGGAAAACAGATTTAGCAGTAGAAACTGCAGCTAAAGTTTTAGAAAAAGGAGGTTCTGCATTAGAAGCTGTAGAACAAGGTTGTAGAATTGAAGAAGCCAACGAAAAAGGACAATCTGTAGGAAAAGGAGGCTTGCCTGACAGAGATGGAAACGTAACTTTAGATGCTTGTATAATGGATGAAAAAGGAAATTACGGAGCAGTTTTAGGCGTTAAAAACATAAAACACGTAATTTCTGTGGCAAGAAAAGTAATGGAAGATACTCCACATGTAATGTTGGTTGGAGATGGAGCAGAAAAATTTGCAGTAGAAAAAGGTTTTAAAAGAGAGAATTTATTAACAGAAGCTTCCAAAAAAGCATGGGAACAATGGAAAATAAAATCAGAATACAAACCGATTATCAATATAGAAAACCATGATACTATTGGTATGTTAGCAATTGATAAAAAAGGAAATATTTCTGGAGCTTGTACTACAAGTGGTTTGGCTTACAAAATGGCTGGTAGAGTAGGAGATTCTCCAATTATTGGAGGAGGATTGTTTGTAGATAATGAAGTTGGTGGAGCCTCTGCAACTGGTTTAGGAGAAGAAGTTTTAAAAACTGTGGGTAGTTTTTTAATTGTAGAGTTAATGAGACAAGGAAAAACGCCACAAGAAGCTTGTGAAGAAGCTATTGGCAGAATAGTAAATAAACCAGGAAAAAATTATAAAGATTTTCAGGTAGGTTACATTGCAGTAAATAAACAAGGAGAAACTGGTGCATATTCTATTCATGAATGGTTTAGCTACAATGTTTATAAGAACAAAGAGAACAAAAACATAAAATCAGATTATTTTAATAAAGCATAAATATGTCAACAACTTCAACTAACAAATCTTACAAAAGTGCCTTTATATTTTTAACTACATTATTTTTCCTTTGGGGATTTATAACAGTTTTAGTAGATAGCTTGGTACCAAGATTAAAAGACGTTTTCGAAATGTCTTATGCAAAAACTGTTTTGGTGCAATTTGCTTTTTTTGTGGCATTTTTTGTTTTTTCTCTTCCAGCAGGAGCAATTTTGTCTAAAATTGGTTACAAAAAAGGAATTGTTTTAGGGCTATTAATAATGGCAGCAGGTTGTTTGTTATTTTATCCTGCAGCCTCATTTCGTTCTTTTCCTGTATTTTTATTTGGGTATTTTACATTAGCAGGAGGTATTACAGTGTTGCAAGTAGCTGCAAATCCTTATGTAGCTTTATTAGGAAGTGAAGAAGGCGCAAGTAGCCGTTTAAATTTATCGCAAGCATTTAATTCTTTAGGAACTACAATTGCGCCAGTAGTAGGTGCTTTATTTTTATTGAGTGATTCTGTAAAAACATCATCAGAAATAGAATTACTAAATGCTGTAGACAAAACCAATTATTATGCTGCAGAGGCTGCAACAGTTCAAACACCATTTTTATTAATTGCTTTAGCAATTGGGTTTTTAGCACTCGTTTTTGGGTTTTTAAAACTACCAACTGTTATGCAAGAAAGTCCAAAAGGCGGTTATATTACTTTGCTAAAAAACAAATTGATGCTCATGGGCGCTTTAGGAATTTTTGTATATGTAGGAGCAGAGGTTGCTATAGGAAGTTTTTTAGTCAACTATTTTGTAGATATGAATTTAGCACCATTGGTTGCTGCCAATGAAACTATGATGAGTATTGCCAATACTATTGCAAGTACATTTAATAAAACATTTACAGATTCTGACCCAAAATCTTTATTAGCCATTTTTGTTATTTTTTATTGGGGAGGAGCAATGATTGGACGTTTTGTAGGAGCATATTTAACCAAAATTATGGCTCCAGGAAAAGTGTTAGCAATTTTTGCTTCATTAGCTATTGCTATGATTGTAATTTCTATAAATACTACAGGTTTATTGTCTATGTGGTCTATTTTAGCTGTAGGATTATTCAACTCTATTATGTTTCCAACCATTTTTACATTAAGTTTAGAAGGTTTAGGAGATTTAAAAGCACAAGCTTCTGGTTTACTATGTATGGCAATTGTGGGTGGTGCAATTATCCCTTTTATATTTGGGAGTTTAATAGACGGTTTTGGATTTAAAACAGCATTTATTTTAACAATTCTTTGTTATGGATATATTTTGTTTTTTGGGAGGTTTAAAGCGAATAAAGTGTAGATGAACTCACAATTATTATTTTTTAATAGTTCAAAAGATTTAGAAACTTTGTCTAAAGAGATTTTTAACTCTTTAGGTATTTCAAATTTTTTAAAAGGTAATAGTTTAAATGTTTACAAAGGGATTTATTATTCTAGTAACTTACTTGGAATGAAAATTAAATTAGAATATAATTCTTATGATTATGAAGGTGATTATAACTTTATGATTTCAATAGATAATAATGTTTTATCCAATTCAATAATCAATCAAGAAAGTATAAATTCTATAACAAAAATTATAATTAACATTATATCTTTAAATACTGATATTAAGTTAGCGCAAGAAATTGAAGGTAAACTAATTTGTCTATAAAAAAACCGAAACAATTAAGTTTCGGTTTGAGTATTTGTTTTTGTAAGCGTTACTTGCTATTTTCTTCTTTTCTGCTGTGCTTGTTGTTCTTGCGCTTGTTTCATAGCAGTGTCAATACGTTGTCTAAATTTACTTTTCTTCTTTTCTGGACGTTTTTTGTTTTCTTCTATTTGCGCAATAATTTTCTTTTCATCTATTACATAGTTTTTAATTACTAACATAATTGCTATTGTTAATAGGTTAGAAATAAAGTAGTATAAACTTAAAGAACTTGCATAGTTGTTAAAGAAGAATAACATCATAATAGGAGAAAAGTAAATCATATACTTCATCATTTTGCTCATATCTGGCATTCCTTCTTGAGGTGGAGCTTGCATATTTGCTTGTTGGCTTTGGTTCATTTTCATATAGAAGAAAATAGCTACAGATGCCAAAATTGGAAATAAACTTACGTGATCTCCATAAAAAGGAATTTTAAAAGGTAAGGTAAAAATGGTATCATAAGAAGATAAATCTGGAGCCCATAAAAAACTTTCTTGTCTTAAAGAGATATTTGTAGGGAAAAACTTAAACAAAGCAAAGAATACTGGCATTTGCAATAATGCAGGAATACAACCAGACATCATACTTACTCCAGCTTTTCGTTGAATTGCCATGGTTTCTTGCTGACGTTTCATCGCGTTTTCTTTTCCTGGGTACTTTTTATTTAAGGCTGTTAATTCTGGTCTAATTACCTTCATTTTTGCACTCGATAAATAAGATTTGTAAACCAAAGGAGACATAAAAATACGAACAACAATAGTCATCAAAATAATAATCAAACCATAATTACTCATAAACCCTTTAAGAAAATTAAATACAGGATAAAATAAATTTCTATTTAAAAACCCAAAAATACCCCAACCTAAATCTGCTGTTTCATCTAAATCTGTGCCTTTAAAAGTTTTCAATAAATTATAATCACTTGGTCCATAATACCATTTCATATTATAATTTAACTCTCCATTGGTTAATGCTAAAGGTGTTTTTAACTCGTAACGTTTTGTAAAAACGGTATCAATTTCTTCATCTTTTACCAAATCTGTAGAGGTTACACTTGCATTATTAAAAGGAGTATCTGTTAATAAATTAGATGTAAAAAAGTGTTGTTTGTAAACAACCCAATCTACATCATTTATCACTTCTGTATTACCAGCATTTAAGTAGTCTACTTCATCCTCAGTTTTATAGTAGTAATAAGAATACATCGTATTTTCTGTACGTAAACTTTTTTCATGCCTGTAACCATTTAAAGACCAATCTAAATTAATTGGATTCGAAGAATTAATTACATTAGACAAACCCTGAGAACGTATGGCAAAATTTACCATGTATTCTTTTGGTTTCATTTCGTATCTGTATTCTAAAAACTGAGAGTCAGAAACTTTTAGCTTCATAGAAAGCACTTGATTTTCTCCATTTTTAGTAATAGTAGGCTCAAAAAACAAGTCTTTTGTATTTAAAATACGGTTGTCAGTTGTCCCAAAATTGATATTAAAAGACGCATTGTTGTCCTTTATCATATATAAAGGCAAAGAATCGTAAGTTTTATAATTCTTTATTAATGCTTCTTTAATTTGTCCACCTTTATTATCAATCGTTAATTTTACAACTTCATTTTCTAAAACATACGAACCTTCTGCACCATTAATGGCACTATGAGCAAATGCACCTAATTTATTGGTAAGTGCAATTTCTTTTAAAGAATCGTTTTCAAAAACAGGTTTATTTTCTGTAATTGTATTTGTGTTTTCTTTTGTAGTGTCTACAACTTGTTCGGTTTTTGTTGAAGTGTCTAGAGGTTCATCAGGTTTGCTAGTATTCATCCAGTATAATAAAATACCACCTAATAAAATCATTCCTATAAAAGAATTGATATCAAATTTTTTTTGTTCCATTTTTTTATGTTGTCAATTTGTCATTAAATCAGATTTAATTTCTGATAAAAATCCGACAAATGTAGTGAAAAAGCAGTTTTTATGTTGATTTTACTACTTTATATTTTATGAACTTATATAGTTCAATATGTGTTCCTTTTTTTAAAATGTCACCTTGAGCGTAGTCAAAAAGTTTCCTTTATAGTTCTCGACTGCGCTCTAACTGACATAAATTAGTGTCTTATTGTTTAGAATACTTTAAAGCAGCTTTAATAAAATCTACAAATAAAGGATGAGGGTTTAAAACCGTACTTTTATATTCTGGATGATATTGTACACCAACAAACCAAGGATGAGCAGGGATTTCCACGACTTCTACCAATCCTGTTTTTGGATTAATTCCAGTTGCTTTCATGCCTTTTAACTCAATTTGGTCTTTGTATTCATTATTAAATTCATAACGATGTCTATGACGTTCGCTAATTAATTCTTTTTGATAAGCATCATAAATTTTAGAATTTGGAGATAATTTACAATTCCAAGCTCCTAAACGCATTGTGCCTCCTTTTTCTGTCACGTCTTTTTGGCTTTCCATAATATTAATGACAGGATTTTTACAGTCTTTTTTCATTTCTGTAGAAAATGCATCTACTAAGCCTAAAACATTTTTAGAAAACTCAATAACCGCCATTTGCATTCCTAAGCAAATCCCGAAAAAAGGAATATTATTTTCTCTTGCGTATTGAACTGCTTTTATTTTTCCATCAATACCTCTATCACCAAAACCAGGAGCAACCAAAATACCATCTACACCTTTTAATTTTTTCTCGTAATTTTTTGGTGTTAAACTCTCTGAATGTACCCAACGTACATTTACTTTAGTTTCATTAGATGAGCCTGCGTGAATAAAAGCTTCTGTAATTGATTTGTAAGAATCTTGTAACTCAATATATTTACCAATTAATGCAATTTCAACTTCAGAAGTAGGGTTTTTATGTTTTCTTAAAAACTCGTTCCAAACTTTTAGTTCAGGTTGTTTTTCTGATGATAAGTGTAGTTTCTTTAAAACAACTTCATCTAAACCTTCATCTAACATTAAGTTAGGAACATCATAAATAGTTTCTGCATCTATAGATTGTATGACATCTTCTTTTTTAACATTGCAGAACAATGCTAATTTACGTTTAATGTCATCAGAAATTTCGTGTTCTGTTCTACAGACTAAAATATCTGGACTTACACCACTTTGCATCAACATCTTTACAGAGTGTTGGGTAGGTTTTGTTTTTAACTCTCCAGCAGCAGCTAAATATGGGACTAATGTTAAGTGAATTACAATGGCATTTTCTTCTCCTTTTTCCCACAACATTTGTCTTACAGACTCTACATAAGGTAAAGACTCAATATCACCAACTGTCCCACCAATTTCTGTGATAACAATATCATAATCGCCAGTTTCTCCTAAAAGTTGAATTCGATGCTTAATTTCATCAGTAATATGAGGAATAACTTGAACTGTTTTTCCTAAAAAATCTCCTTTTCGCTCTTTATCTATTACAGATTGATAAATTCTACCTGTAGTTACATTGTTAGCTTGCGAAGTTGGAATATTTAAAAAGCGCTCATAATGACCTAAATCTAAGTCGGTTTCTGCACCATCATCTGTTACATAACACTCTCCATGTTCGTAAGGATTTAAAGTTCCTGGATCTATATTAATATAAGGATCTAATTTTTGAATGGTTACAGAAAAGCCTCTTTGTTGCAGTAATTTGGCTAATGATGCTGCAATAATTCCTTTTCCAAGTGATGATGTTACGCCTCCTGTTACAAAAACGTATTTAGTATTGTGCATGGTTACTTTAGGTTTGCGCAAAAGTACTAACTCTAAAAATTCTGTCAAATAAAAAGAAGAAAAACATTTTAAGAAAATGTTGTTTTTAACATCTAAAAAATATTTTTATTTTTTTTAAAATACTATTTGCCATAAATAAAAACAGTTGTATATTTGCCCACGCTTTTGAGGAGTAAAATCGGAAAGCAAACAAAATTTAATAAAGAAGACTTTTAAAAATACATAATAATGCCGAAAAGAACGTACCAACCATCAAAGAGAAAGAGAAGAAACAAACATGGTTTCAGAGAGAGAATGGCTTCTGCTAATGGTAGAAAAGTATTAGCTCGTAGAAGAGCAAAAGGAAGAAAGAAAATTTCTGTTTCATCTGAAACTAGACATAAAAGATAAAATGATTAACAATTGTTAATATATAAGGTGTTACTTTTTTAAGTAACACCTTTTTTTATATCTAAGCACTAACTATTTTTGTAAAACTAAACAACACAACAACTTACAATGCCAAAAAGAAAAGACCTCAAATCAATTTTAATTATCGGATCTGGACCAATTGTTATCGGTCAAGCTTGTGAATTTGACTATTCTGGATCTCAGTCTTTACGTTCTTTAAGAGAAGATGGAATCGAAACAATTTTAATCAATTCCAACCCAGCAACTATTATGACAGATCCATCTATGGCAGATCATGTGTATTTGTTGCCATTAACGACAAAATCTATCATTCAAATTTTAAAAGAGCATCCTCAGATTGATGCTGTTTTACCAACAATGGGTGGTCAGACTGCATTAAATTTATGTATTGAAGCAGATGATAAAGGAATTTGGAAAGATTTTGACGTAAAAATGATTGGTGTTGATATCAACGCAATTAATGTTACAGAAGATAGAGAGCAATTTAGAGAATTGATGGGACAAATTGGTGTGCCTATGGCACCACAAGCCACTGCAACTTCATTCTTAAAAGGAAAAGAAATTGCACAAGAATTTGGTTTTCCTTTGGTAATTCGTTCCTCTTATACTCTAGGTGGAGCAGGAGCATCTATCGTTTACAAAGCAGAAGATTTTGACGATTTATTAAGAAGAGGTTTAGAAGCATCACCAATTCATGAAGTGATGATTGATAAAGCAATGATGGGTTGGAAAGAGTACGAATTAGAATTGTTAAGAGATAAAAACGATAATGTTGTAATTATTTGTTCTATCGAAAATATGGATCCAATGGGTATTCATACAGGAGATTCTATTACAGTTGCTCCAGCAATGACGTTGTCTGATAAAACGTATCAAAAAATGCGTGATATGGCAATTCACATGATGCGTTCTATTGGAGATTTTGAAGGTGGGTGTAATGTACAATTTGCAGTTTCTCCAGATGAAAAAGAAGATATTATTGCCATTGAAATTAATCCTCGTGTTTCACGTTCATCTGCTTTAGCTTCTAAAGCAACAGGATATCCTATTGCAAAAGTAGCAACAAAATTGGCCATTGGGTATTCTTTAGACGAATTAGAAAACGGAATTACAAAATCT
This sequence comes from Polaribacter sp. 2305UL8-11, assembly GCF_058147165.1. Taxonomy (NCBI): domain Bacteria; kingdom Pseudomonadati; phylum Bacteroidota; class Flavobacteriia; order Flavobacteriales; family Flavobacteriaceae; genus Polaribacter; species Polaribacter sp. 2305UL8-11. Next base: position 99,324 of record NZ_JBYVJW010000004.1, read on the forward strand.
ACATCTGCTTTATTTGAGCCAACTTTAGATTATGTGATTGTAAAAATACCACGTTGGAATTTTGATAAATTCGAAGGTTCTGACAGAACTTTAGGTCTGCAAATGAAAGCGGTTGGAGAAGTAATGGGAATTGGACGTTCTTTTCAAGAAGCATTGCACAAAGCCACTCAATCTCTAGAAATTAAGAGAAATGGTTTAGGTGCAGATGGTAAAGGATATACAAATTACAATCAAATTATAGAAAAATTAACCAATGCAAGTTGGGATAGAGTTTTTGCTATTTATGACGCAATTGCTTTAGGAATTCCTTTAACTCAGATTTACGATATCACTAAAATTGATATGTGGTATTTAAAGCAATATGAAGAGTTGTTTCAATTACAAAAAGAAATTTCTTCATTTACTATTGATACTATAGAAAGAGATTTATTGTTAGAAGCAAAGCAAAAAGGTTATGGAGATAGACAAATAGCCCACATGCTAGATTGTTTTGAAAGCGAAGTATATAATAAAAGAGAGGAACTAAAAATACAGCGTGTTTACAAGTTAGTAGATACATGTGCTGCTGAGTTTGAAGCAAAAACACCTTATTATTATTCAACTTTCGAAAATGAGATTGAAACTGCTGATGGAGAAATTACCATTGCAAACGAAAGTGTAGTATCAGATAAAAAGAAAATTATTGTTTTAGGTTCTGGACCTAACAGAATAGGGCAAGGAATTGAGTTTGATTATTGTTGTGTACATGGGGTTTTAGCAGCTGCAGAATGTGGTTACGAAACCATAATGATTAACTGTAATCCAGAAACGGTTTCTACAGATTTTGATACTGCTGATAAATTATACTTCGAACCTGTTTTTTGGGAACATATTTATGACATCATCAGACATGAAAAACCAGAAGGTGTTATTGTACAATTAGGAGGACAAACTGCTTTAAAATTAGCAGAAAAGCTAACAAAATACGGAATTAAAATCATTGGAACTTCTTTTGAAGCTCTAGATATTGCTGAAGATAGAGGAAGATTTTCATCGATGTTAAAAGAAAATAATATTCCTTATCCAGAATTTGGTATCGCAGAAACTGCTGATGAAGCTTTGGCTTTGGCAGATGAGTTAAACTTTCCAATCTTAGTAAGACCTTCTTATGTTTTAGGTGGGCAAGGAATGAAAATTGTGATTAACAAAGAAGAATTGATAGAACACGTTGTTGATTTATTACGTGGAATGCCAGGAAATAAATTGTTGTTAGACCATTATTTAGATGGGGCTATAGAAGCAGAAGCAGATGCTATTTGTGATGCAGATGGAAATGTGTATATTATAGGTATTATGGAGCATATAGAACCTTGTGGAATTCACTCAGGAGATTCTAACGCTACTTTACCAGCTTTTAATTTAGGCGATTTAGTAATGCAACAGATTGTAGATCATACACATACCATTGCAAGAGAATTAAAAACGGTTGGTTTAATTAACATTCAATTCGCAATAAAAGATGATACTGTATACATTATTGAAGCAAATCCAAGAGCATCAAGAACTGTTCCTTTTATAGCAAAAGCCTATAAAGAACCTTATGTAAATTATGCTACTAAAGTGATGTTAGGAGAAAAGAAAGTAACAGACTTTAATTTCAAACCACAATTAGATGGCTATGCAATTAAACAACCTGTATTTTCATTTAATAAATTTCCAAATGTTGATAAGCGATTAGGACCAGAAATGAAATCTACTGGAGAAAGCATTTTATTTATAGACAGTTTAAAAGATGATAATTTTTATGATTTATACTCTCGTAGAAAGATGTATTTGAGTAAATAAGAACATGTATTTAATATTTAAAAAGCATTCATGAATGGATGCTTTTTTTTTGTCTTTTGCATGTTTTTAAGTATACTTTTTTACTCTACTAAATTAGCATTATTAAATACGTCATTTAATTAGAAGCTACTTTTTTAATAAAAAAAATATTTAAAATTACTTCAATTTTTTCTTTCTAGTATGTAAAATAAAGGTAGCATTTACGCCAAAATGTAGATTTGGATCTTTAAAGTTAAAGTTGTTAAAGGTTTGTGTTATAAAAGTATCTTCTGCATAGTTAACAGCATTGGTTACATAAAATTGTAGCATTAAATCGCTTACTTCCCAGTTTATACCAGCCATAAATGTGTTATAAGTAGTTATAGATTTTATTGGGTTTGTTACATAAAAATATTCAGATACAATACTCGTGTGCTTGTTTATTTTATGTCTTCCTCCAAAAGCAATGGCAAATTGATTTTTTGGATCGTTGTTTTTAGAACTGGTGCTTTTTATAATAAACGTAGGAGCAATTTGTAGGGATAATGAAGAATTCATTTTTCGAGCAATTAAAACTTGCGATGTATATGCAAATTTGTTAGCAGAACCATTATTTGAATATAAATTAGCATTTGCATTTTCAATTTTTATGTGAGAAAAAGTTTGAAGTAAAGTAATGCTAAAAGGCATTTTTTTTGAGTCTATTTTTTGTTGATATAATCTGTACTTAAAAAAGCCATCAGTAATTTTATCAAAATTTGTGTATCCAATACCAAAGGTAAACCTATCAGAAAAAGCATAGTCCAGTCCATAACGTGTTGTAACTTTATCTGCTAAAAAACGTTGGCTTTTTGCATTGGGTGTATCCCAATATCTATTGTATAAAGAGATTTGTAAAGCCCCTTTTTTTCTGGTTTCTATAGAGTGATTAAGTCCAATTCTTGTGGTTTTAAAAGTGGCTATTTCATAAATAGGTTTATTTTTAAACTCCTTGTCTAATTTATCTAATAGACTTTGTGAATATGTAGAAGAAGTAAAAATTGTAAAAACAATTACAACAAATTTTAAGCTGTTTTTAATCTTCATAAGGTTGGTATTGAAAATTGAATTTTATAGAAATGGTTTTTGCAATATTACTAGCTAAAATAGGTGGTATTTTAATATCAAAATCTTTAACTAAAACACTTACTTCTCCAGTTAAATTGTACACACTATTTGTATTGTTTATTTCTGTTTTTATATCAACTTTTTTAGCAATTCCGTGAATGGTAAGTGTACCTCTAATTATTTTGGTCTGCTTTTTTAAGGTAGCATCAAAACCTATAATTTTCCCTTCAAAATTTGCTTTTGGATAAATGTCAGATTCAATATAACTTTCATTAAAATGTTCGTACATTAAATCTTTTTTAAATACAAATGCACGCATTAACATACTTACTGCAATCTCATTTTTATCAATGTCTAGGATGCTTAATACTTGGTTGTTTTTAGCTTCGATATTTTCTACTGAGGTATAAGAAAAAAAAGAAACTTGACCTTGACGTGCAATAAATTGATTTTCTTTAGAATCTAAATCAACAAAAAAAGTAAACAATAAGAGAATAGGAAGTAGTTTATTCATTTGGTTCTAAGTCTATATAACAGTTTAATAGGATTATGTCTTTTAAAAAACCTTTACAGATTCCTTTTACACGAATTTTTTGATTTTTTTGTAGTGTATTTATTTTTTTAGTCTGGCTCGAGTGTAGATCACAAATAACACCATACTTATGATTTTTGGTATACAATATTACTGTATTTCTGTTGTTTAAAAAAGTAATTTCTTTTACAAAACCAACTACTTCTATAATCTTACCTGCATAAAGTGTATTAGATTTTTTTTCATTTTTAAGGTAAGAGTTTACTAAATCATCAGAATTTAATGTGATTTCTGAGTTTACATTTTCAAGATTTTTTTCTGAATTTGAAAAATAAGGGAATAAAAAGCTATACGCATTAATAGCTATTAAAGCAATAACAATAATAATAAAGAATTTATTTTTTGTTTTCATAATTCTAAATCAAAGAAAACAATTTTAGTAGCATTAAAGAAAAAAATATTATTAAAAAGGAAAAAATACGCTTAAAGAGGAAAACTTTTAAAGAAAAAGAATAATATATAGTATATTTCGACACTATTATTAATTATGAAAAAAGACAAATTATATTTTTTAACTTTTTTATCTATTGCAATAATTTTTTTGTTTGTTGCTGCTATAGCTTCACAATATTTTATAAAAGTAAGTGCAAACCAATTGATAGAAGCTCAGGTTGCATCTAGTAAAAGAGAGGCAAATGAAGTTGCCAAATTAATGGATTTTCAATTGTCTTCAGGAATTAAGAAAGCCCAAATTATTAATAACATACAGCAAGTAATATCAAACTATAATGAAGATAGCTGGTTTATAAGTGTGTTTGATTGGAGTGGTAAAGAGGTTAGTCACCCAGATATTACCAATGTTGGGCAAGAGGTAAATTCTAACCAAACTTTGTTAGCTTCTTTAAAAGACAATAATAGTTCTGATGATTTCTATGATGTCTTAGTAAATAGAAATGCAAGTTCATCAAAAAATAAATCAGAAATAATTCATATTGCTCCATTAAAAAATGCAGATTTAATAGTTGCTGCACATGTAAATATTAATAATATTAATGCGCAATTAAACGCTTTAAAAACAAATTTTTATCTTATTTTTTTAATCATGGGTATTTTGGTTATTCTACTGTCTTTTTTAGCAGTTAGAGTTATAGGTAGTGCTTATGAAAAACAATTAGAATTAAAAAACTCTACATTGGCATCAGAAGTAATTAATTTATCTAAATTAAATACAGATCTGGTTTCTTATAAAGAAAAAATAGTAGATGTTTCTAATGAAAATGATGTTAAAGAAGAAACTTCTGAAATAGAAAAACAAAGAATATTAACTTATGTAAGAAATGAGTTAGTGCCAATACCTATTAAAGAAATTGCTTGTATTTATACAGAAAACACAATTACTTATGTACTTTGTTTTGATGGTAAAAGATCTACTACAAATGCAAGCTTAGATGATATGTATGCACAACTAAACCCTATTCTTTTTTTTAGAGCAAATAGACAATTTATTATAAGTATTGCAGCTATAGATAAGATTATTAAATACGGAAATAGTCAACTTAAAATTTTGTTACAATCTAAAACATCCGAAGAAATTATCATAAGTAAAAATAAAGCAGCGGAATTTAAACAATGGCTAAATATGTAGTTTTTGAGAACTATTCAAGTCTTTTTTTTCCTTTTTAATGTTTCTTTTTCCTCTTCATATAACTAAATTATGCTTTAAAAGTATTAAATTGGTTTCTTTACAGTGTCAAACCTTAAAAACAATAACCAATGAAAAACTTATTAAAATTTAAGAATGTATTCTTTGCACTGGCAGCAAGTTTTCTTTCATTTTCGTGTATCTCAAATGTAGCAGAAGAATTAGAAACACCAGATCCAAACGTAAAAATATCTTTTAAAAGTGATGTAAAACCAATTATAGACGCTAAATGTACTGTTTGCCATTCTCCTAGTGGAGGGTTTTCTCCAAACTTAACAACTTTTGATGAGGTAAAAGCAAGAGCAGAGAGAGTAAAAGTAAGAGTTGGTAATGGTACCATGCCACAAAGTGGTGCTTTGCCAGATTCTCAAATTAAAATAATTGTAGATTGGGTAAATGAAGGTGCTTTAAATAATTAGAATTATGAAAGCAAAAAAAATCATAATTTCGATATTAATTTTAGGACTTTTAGGTGCTTTTGTAGCCTATAAAATGTACAACAAGCCTCATGTAAATGTGGCAGATGAAAAAGCAGATATTACTTTAACTGCCGATGAAATTTTAACAGATTTTTCTTCGGATGAAACATTAGTCAACTCAAAATACTTAGAAAAAATAGTACAAGTAAAAGGTGTTGTTTCTAATGTGAAAACTGAAGATGGGAAAGGAATTATAACTTTAAAAACAAATGATGATTTCGCAACGATTTTATGTCATCTTACAATAGAAGAAACAAAGAAAATTTCTGATGTTTCTGTTGGGCAAGACATATCCTTAAAAGGAATCTGTACAGGTTTTTTAATGGATGTAATTCTTGTAAAATGTGTAATTATTAATTAAAAATGAATAAAATGAAAAATATATATATCGTATTTATAGCACTTTTTTTAGTGTCTTTTGCAAATGCACAAGAAAGATATTTAACCAAAAACGGAATAATTTCTTTCTTTTCAGAATCGCCAATGGAAAATATAGAGGCTAAAAATAGTCAAGTTTTAAGTATTGTAGATGTTACAAAAAAACAGATGGCAATTTCTATTTTAATGAAATCTTTTATGTTTGAAAAAGCATTAATGCAAGAACATTTTAATGAGAATTATGTAGAATCTGACAAATATCCGAAAGCTACTTTTAGAGGAGAAATTCTAAATCTTGATACTGTTTCAGAGACAGCTACTACAGTGAAAATAAAGGGGAAGCTATCAATACATGGTAAAACAAAAGAAATGGTTATAGAAGCGCAAACTACAAAGAATGCAGACGCTATAACTATGACTGGAGATTTCTTTATAAATTTATCTGATTTTGGAATAGAAATACCATCTGTTGTAAAAAATAATATTGCAGAAAAAATAAAAGTAAGTTTCAACTTTAACCACCAACCATACAAAAAGTAAAAAATGAAGAAAATACTGACCACCACTTTTGTAATTTTACTAAGTTTACAATTGTCTGCCCAAGATTTATTAGATGTTTTAGATGCTGAAACACCAGAAACAAAAAATATTGTGTCTGCTACTTTTAAAGGAACCAGAATTGTAAACGGACATTCTATAGAAAATAGAAAAAAAAGCGAATTAGAATTTATTATTGCCCATAGATTTGGAGCCATAAATAATGGAATAGAAGATTTGTTTGGTTTAGATATTTCCAACATTCGTTTTTCTTTCGAGTATGGTTTCACAAATAATTTAACAGTAGGTTTAAGTAGAGCAAGTGTAGAAAAAACATATGAAGGCTTTTTAAAATACAGTCTTGTAAAACAAAAAACAGGAGCAAAGTCTTTTCCTTTTGCCATTTCCCTTTTTGGAAGTATAGCTGCAAAAAGCGAAAAAGCAATATCTGGTTCTGAAAGGTCTTTTGCAGAAAGTTTATTTTATACAGCACAAGTTTTAATTGCAAGAAAGGTAAATTCTTCATTATCATTCCAGTTAACACCAACTTACATACACAGAAATTTAACAGATACTTTTGCAGACCCACATGATATTTTTGCTTTAGGTTTAGGTACAAGAGTTAAATTAAGTAAACGAGTTTCTTTAAATGCGGAATATTTTCCTCAGTTTAATAGGTTAAAATCTATTGCAGCTAGAAACTCATTAGCATTTGGTGTAGATATAGAAACTGGAGGCCATGTTTTTCAAATTATTTTAGCAAACTCTAGACGTATGGTAGAAAAAGCTTTTATAACAGAAACAACAGGGAATTTCTTTGGTGGAGATATACACTTAGGTTTTAATCTTTCAAGAACATTCTAAGAGTTTAGTATTCAAAAAAATAGATATAGAGAACAACTTGCTACATTTCAATTTATTATAAAAAAACGATGTAACAAGCTCTTTAATAACTTTCTGTGTATTACAGAGAGCTTAAAATAATATGTATATGTTTCAAAGAACTTATTCTGTAAAAGGAGAAGATGTTAATGATTTTATGGTGATGGAAAATGCCGCTTTTTTAAGATATACTTCTAGACAAGTAGAAACTTTTTTATTTGTAAATGGTTTTACTAAGCTAAAAATGAATACTCTAAAAGTAGGGATACAAAAGAAAAAGGATCAAATAACACAATATCAATATTTAATGTTTACAGAAAAATTTACGGTAGAACTTCATTTTAAATCTCTTGATTTAGAAGATGAGAAAATGAATATTGATATACATTTTTACAATCAGAAAAAAGAATTATGTACAATTGTAAAAAGAGAAATTTATTGGTTTGATTATAATTCTTGGAAAAATATAAAACCTCCAAAAATTATTTGTAATCAGTTTATAAAAAATACGACCTATAGAAAAGTTGGATAGGAAAATCGTTAGCATAAACAATAAATAAGTTTAAAATTTATTTTTTTGTAGCTAACGATTCCTTTTTTTTAGAACTTATTTTTTAGCCAATTCTATTTTAGAATTACTATTTTAGAATTACTATTTTCTAATAAGTGTTTGTATTCTTCAGTTTTAAAAACTTTACTGCTAAAACGTGAAGTTCTATGTCTACCTTCTTTTTGTCTAGTAATACTCCTAGCAAAACGTCTAATCTCATTTGTTGAGGTTAAAATAATACCTGGTACAGGTGCACTTTTTCCGTTTTCATCTTTAGCAACCATTGTAAAATAAGAAGAGTTGCAATGTTTTTTTTGACCAGTTCTTATGTTTTCAGACTCAACACGCAAACCTACTACCATAGATGTCCTACCTGTATAATTTATAGAGGCTTTCATAGTAACCAATTCACCAACTTCTATGGGATTTAAAAAATCTACTTTGTTTACAGAAGCAGTAACACAATAATTACCAGAATGTTTAGAGGCGCAAGCAAACGCAATTTGATCCATTAAATTTAAAATATAGCCTCCATGAATTTTACCACTAAAATTAGAATTAGAAGGCAACATTAATTCTGTAATAGTAAGCTGAGATTCTTTAATATGTTTAAATTTAGTCATTATTTAAGTTTTTTTGTCTAAAATGAGGCGACTGTTCAGGAACTACTTTTGTTATAAAATATTTGGTATCTCCTAACCAGAAAAAAGTAGCATAACGTTCTTTGTAAGTCAATTTTACATAATTTCCTTGATATTTTTGAAGAGCATTTACAACAGCTTCATTTTTGTCTTCTACAGAAAAAGTAAAAATTTGAGCTCCAGAAATACCCTGACTTATTTCTCCCTCCCAAGTTTTTACTAAAACTCCTTTTCTGCTTATTTTTATTAATTCTCCAGACCTTACTCCAGTACTATAAGTAACAAAGTAGATAAAAAGATAATATAAAACTACCAATAGGAAGCATGCTGTTATTAAAACGCCAATTATTTTTTTCATACATCAAAAATACAATTATGATGTTCTAAAGCAACCTTTTTTAACTAAAATGCATGTTTTTTTAAATTGTTTTTTTCCTTTTTAAGTCCCATTTTTCCCTCTTATCATTCTTTTTTGGGTTTTTATTTGTAAATATTATTTATTTACACTGTTATTGTAAGTTTATAAAAGTTAGTGTTTTGTAATGATATTTAACACTGAAAAGTGGAATTTCTTGTGAAATTTTCTGTAATTTTATAAAATCACTAACAACTTTTAAATTTTTATTATAAACCTAAACTAATTACAGATGAAAAAAAACTACATTTTTAAATTTATTTTATTACTCATTCCAGTTTCTGCATTTTTATTAATGTCTAGTTCTGGAGGAAGAAGTGAAGGAAGATCTGGCTCTCCAGGAGATGGTGGTAATACTTGTGCAGCATGTCATCCAGGACCAGTTTCTAATGCTAGTGCACAAATTACAACAAATATACCTGTTACAGGTTATTTATTAAATACAGATTATACTATTAACATTAATACATCATCAAGTTCAAGCTCTTTAGGTTTTCAGTTAACTGCAGAAAATGCATCTAACACTAAAATTGGTAGTTTTACTGCTGGTTCTGGCTCTAGAACAGTAAATAGTAATAAAGCAATTACACATTCATCACCTTCTTCAAGTGGTAATTGGTCTTTTACATGGAGATCTCCTTCTTCAGATTTGGGTAAAGTTACATTTTACACAGCTGTAAACGCAAGTAGTGGACAAGGTAGTTTTAACAATCAAGATCAAGTGGTTACTGCCTCTACTTCATCACCATCTTTAAGTATTTCAGAAGCAAGACGTTTAGATTTTGATATGTATCCAAATCCAGCTTCAGATAGATTGCAGATTCAGTTATCATCAGAAGTTAATGAAGCAACTGTACAATTTTATGATTTAGTTGGTAGAGTAGCGTTAAGTAAAAAGATTACAAAATCTAATGAAGCTATAGATGTAAGCAACCTAACTTCTGGTATTTATTTATTAAAAATTGTTTCCGATGGTAAAATTGGAAGCCAAAAATTTATAAAAAATTAAATTGGGATTAAATTTTTAAACTAAAACCGATTGTATTTATTGCAATCGGTTTTTTTGTGGAATTTTTTTAAAGTAAATTTGCATCACTTCTAAAAAAATAAAAAATGAATTACATTTTATTTGATGGCGATGTTAGAAATGCTTTATTGCCATTTACATATACAAGACCAGTTGCAGAAATAAGAATAGGGATTTTAACTATAAGAGAAAAATGGGAAAAATATCTAGGTCTAACTACAACAACTATTACAGAAGAATATTTAGAAGAAAAATATCCGATGGTAGAAATGGAAGAGAACGTAATGATAAATGCCTCTTTTTGTCCTACTGAAAGTTTGGTTGAAAAAGTAAGAAATTTATCTAAAAACGAAGCTATTTTTAAAGGAGAGGATGTAATTGCTTTCTTTTCTACCAAAGAACAAGAAGAAGTAAATTTTGATGAGTATACACAGATAGAGTTTGATGAAGATATTATCCAGATAAAAAATACTTGGGATATTTTTTCTTTAAATTATGAAGCTATTCAGCAAGATTTTAATTTGATTACAGAAGGTAGAAAGTCGCAACCAATTCCAGAAGGAACAAGATATATTAATAAAGAAAATATTTTTATAGAAGAAGGTGCAGAAATAACTTTTGCAACCTTAAACGCTTCTTCAGGGCCTATTTATATTGGTAAAGATGCTGTGGTTATGGAAAACACAGGAATTAGAGGGCCGTTTGCAATGTGTAATAATGCAGTTTTAAAATTAGGGTCAAAGATTTTTGGAGGTACAACAATGGGACCTTATTGCAAAATTTCTGGAGAAGTAAATAACTCTGTTTTATTTGGGTATTCAAGTAAAGGTCATGATGGTTATTTAGGGAACTCTGTCATAGGAGAATGGTGTAACCTAGGTGCAGATACTAATAATTCTAACCTAAAAAATAATTATGCAGAAGTTAAATTGTGGGATTATAATTCTGGACGTTTTGCAAAAACAGGACTACAATTTTGTGGTTTAATGATGGGAGATCACTCTAAATGCGGAATTAACACAATGTTTAATACAGGAACAGTTGTTGGAGTGTCTGCCAATATTTTTGGTAGTGGATTTCCAAGAAATTTTATACCATCATTTAGCTGGGGAGGAGCCTCTGGTTTTACAGAATACAAAACAAATAAAGTCTTTGAAGTAGCAACTGTAGTTATGAAACGTAGAAATATTGTTTTTGAGGAACAAGATCAAAAAATTTTAGAACACGTTTTTGAAGAAACTAAAAAGTATAGGAATTATTAAAATTTTTCTATAAACACACTAAATAAACAATAAAAAAGCTCTAATATGAAAAATCATATTAGAGCTTTTTTATTGACTTAATTTTCAAAAAGATTTAAACGGAATTTAATTTCTATCTTTTACATCACCAGAACCAACAGATTTAGTATCTATATGTGTAGGATTACCTTTGTAATAAATACTTCCAGAACCTACTAATTTTGCTTTTATTTTAGATTTTACAGTGGTTTTTATGCTTCCAGATCCAGCAACTTTTGCATTTAATTCATCTGTTTTTAATTCATAAGCTCTTATACTACCAGATCCAGCTATAGAACAAGTAAATTTATTTGTACTGCCTTCTAAATTAATATTTCCAGAACCTCCAATTGCAGCTTTTACATTTTCTGAGCGTAATTTAAGATCTATGTCTCCAGAACCACCCAAGCTTGCACTAAACTGGTTGCTTTTAATAATTTCTTTACTAGTAATTTTACCAGAACCTCCTAAAGAAACACCATCTATGTCTTCAAAAGAAACTGTAACAGTTAATCTTCTTGTAGTTCTAATGTTGGTGTTTTTTTTGTATTTAACTTTTAAAGTATTTCCAGAAATTTCTGTCTCTACATAAGGTATAATATTCTCTTCTCCTTCTATTTTGATTTTACCTTCTTTACCTTTCATAAGGATTACGTCAAATGAACCTCCTACAGAAATTTTATCAAAATCGGATGTAGTTCTATTTACAGTTACTACATTACCATTTCCTTTTATTTTTTTATTATTTCCCCACCAATTTTGTGCGTTTATAGTAAAAGTTAAGGATAGAATTAAACTAGTTAAAAGTATTTTTTTATTCATAATAGTATATTTTAGTTGAATTGTGTTTTTAATTTTCTTTAATACTCACACCACCATATTGTGATTTTATTTTAACTCTAGAGTTGGTATTACCTTTTCCATATTTGCCTTCGTAATATTTTTTAGTTGTTTTAGAAATACTTTTAAACATGTCTATATTACTGTCATCTCTACTAAAACCAGCATATTGTAGATCTATTTCAAAATTAAAAACTGCTCCAGGTGCAACACCAATTCTAATACCTGCATATTGTCCATTTATATCTACATTTTCAAAACCTTTTTCTAAATTCTTAACAGTAATAGAACCGTAATCTGTATCTATTGTTAAATTTCTTCTAACGCTTCCTATACGCATGCTTGCATAATCTGAATTACCATCAATTACATCTGCATCATTTATAGTTATAGAACCATAATCTATATTAAAATCTATGTTTTTGGTTTCGCCAATTTTTATAGTAGAATAATCTGAATTTACTTTTAAGTTTTGAGATTTATCAACAGAAATTTTAGAATAGTCTATATTTATATCACCACTTTTCATATAGTTTATAGAAGAAGATGAACAGTAATCTAAATTAATGTTATTATTAGGTGCAGATAAATCTCCTACAGAAATTTTACCATAATCGCAATTAATAGCAGCTTTACCATCTAAATCTTCTAAATAAATATTTCCATAATCGTTATTTAAATCTACAGAGTTAGATTTTGGCATTTTAACGATATAGTTTATTTTATAGTTTAAATTTTTATTCTTACCCCACCAAGACCAGTTGCTTTTTTTCTTTCGGAAAATAGTTTCTGCTTCTACTAAAGATGAGGTTGCATTAAATTCTACATCAATACTTTCTAACTTTTCTTGTACATCATCTAAGTCATCACCTTTAACAGTTATTGTAACTTCTATTTCTACTTTGTTTTTATTCCAAGTAGAAATATTTAAATTTCCATATCTATTATTTAATTTTACTTTAGCATCTGCATTTACAGAATACTCCTTTTTAATAGATTTACTTTTTTCATGTTTTTTCTTATCGCTGTTAGCGTTAGTTACTAAAGGAAATAATAAGAATAAGAGTGTAATTTTATATATAAATTTCATTTTTAAAAGGATTAGGATTTTTTATTTGATCTATTTGTTTTAACGTATTTTCTAAAATATCTAAGCGTTGCTGATAATTTTTTATCATTGCATTTATAATTCTTCTTTGTTTGCCGTTTTTAGTTAATTCTGATACAAAAGAGTTATATTCTTCTTCTAAATCTTCTAATTGGTTCAAAGCATTTTCTATAATTGTTTCTGTTTCTAAACTTCTGTTTTTCTCTAAAGTTTTTAATTCTTGATGAATTGTAGAAACAAAATAGTTTTGCACTTCTTTCATTTTTGGAGAAACATCTGCCAGTTCAAATTGTTTTTTTTGATGAGTACTACCCAACCAAAAACCAAAGATTAATACTACTGATGCAGCAACTGATAACCACTTCCAAGGAGTTTTATTGGTTTTATTAGGTTTATTTAATTTGTGCTCAAAACGCTCTAAATGACCAGAATGTGGCTCTTTAAAATCGAATTCATTTTCAGAGAATAGTTGATGTAATTTATCTTCCATAAGCTTGTATATGTATTTGTTCTGCAAGTAATACTTGCTTTAATTTCTTTTTTGCTCTAGATACTGTGGTTCTTACATTTTCATTTGTAAATTCTAAAATTTGTGCAATTTCTTCATAATCATAACCTTCTATCAAATGTAAGTTTAATATCACTCTATAATTGTCTTTTAAACTTTGTAAACAGTCTAACACTTTGTTGGCTTTTAGTCCAGAATAATCAATAACATCTTCATCTACTTCATCATTTGTAATAACCTCCATTTTTACTTCATTGTATCTATTATTTTTTTTCAATTGTGTTAAACTTTTATTGATAACAATTCTTTTTAACCATGCACCAAAAGTAACTTCACCTTTATAAGTATTCATTTTTGTAAAAACCGTTAAAAACGCTTCTTGCATAATATCTTCTGCCTCAAAATCATTTTTTAAAATTCTAACAGCAGTGTTATACATGGCTTTATAATAAGCTTTGTATAAATCTAACTGCGCGTTTTTGTCCGATTTTTTGCAGCGTTCTATAAGGTTGGTTATATGTGGTTGATTAGTTTCCAATAAAACGTTTCTGTATTAAAGACAAAATAGTTTTTGACTTGTGACAGTTTGGTAAAATAAAAATACATTTTTTTTATTGGAAGCCGTTTTTAAGAAATGATTTGATTCATATTTAACTTCTATATTGTTTAATTCTTTTTCTTATATCTTTGATTTTAAATTTTATAAAAATGAAAAACCTTTTTTTATTTTTTGTAGGTACAGTATTCATATTTAGTTGTCAACAAAAAGAATCATCCAAAATTTATTTTAAAAAGTATGATGAATCTTCAGAAATAGTTGTACAACAAAAACACCCTAAAAAGAGAATGCAGTTCAAACTCATTCAATCTAAATATTTAGATATGAATGATGTTTTTAAACCCTTTCAAAAAGATTTGGCTAATTTTTCTGAAGAAAAATATTCAGCATTAAAACCAATTATTTTAGAACAAAACATTCCTCAACTTCAAAAAAGTGTAAAAGAAGGTAAGTTATCTTATGAAGAATTAACACTTTTCTATTTGTATAGAATTAGAAAATTTGAGAGTGACTCTACTTTATCGTTAAATAGTATTATTGCTCTGAATCCTAATGTTTTAAAAGAGGCAAGAGAAAAAGACAAAAATAAAACTGATGTTTCTGAACTTTCTATCTATGGAATGCCAATTTTATTAAAAGATAATATCAATACAAAAGATATGAAAACGACTGCAGGAGCAATTGCTTTGGCAGATAATAAAACGACTGAAGATGCTTTTGTTGTTAAGAAGTTAAGAGAAAATGGCGCAATTATATTAGGGAAAGTAAATTTAAGTGAATGGCATATTTTTTCTGTTCTGGTTGTCCTTTAGGATACTCTGCAATTGGCGGACAAACCCTAAACCCTTATGGAAGAGGAAAGTTTGAAACAGGAGGTAGCTCTGCAGGAAGTGGAGTTACAGTCGCAGCAAATTTTGCTGTTGCTACTGTTGGTACAGAAACTGCTGGTTCTATAACTTCGCCATCAAGTCAGAATTCTGTGGTAGGCTTAAAACCGACAATTGGTGTTTTAAGTAGAAGTGGAATTGTTCCAATATCATCAACTTTAGATACACCTGGTCCAATGACAAAAAGCGTAATAGATAATGCTATTTTTATGAACGCACTAAGAGGTTTTGATAAAAATGATCCTGCTTCAAAAAAAATAGAAGAAGACTATGTGCAAAACGGATTTAGAAATAAATTTGATAATAGAAAAATAGGTGTTTTAAAACCATTATTATCAGATTCCATCTACAAAGCTACTGTAGAAAAATTAAAAAAAGTTGGCGTTGATATTGTAGAAATTACACCACCAGAAATCTCTTTTGATGGTTTTGTGACGTTGTTAAACATCGATATGAAACACGACTTACCAAAATATTTAAAAAACAATGCAAATAAAAATATCAAAATAAAAAATGTAAATGATGTTGTGCTTTTTAATAAAAAAGATTCCATTTTAAGAGCTCCTTATGGACAACAATTATTTGAAGGAATTGTAAATGATCAAACAACATCATCAGAATTTAGAAAAATAAAGAAAAACTTAAATTCTGAAGGAAAAAAATACTTGCAAACCTTAGAAAACGAAAATTTAGATGCCATTTTATCTATAAATAATTACCATTCAGGTATTGCTGCAGTTGCAAAATACCCAACACTTACAGTTCCTATGGGATATAAAGAATCTGGAGAACCTGTAAGTTTAACTTTTATTGGTTTGCCATTTTCTGAAAGAAAATTATTAGAAATCGGTTATGCTTTTGAGCAATTAACTAAAGTTAGAAAAATGCCTGAAAACTATCAATAGAAGCAATTAGTAATCATTTTAAAACTCGTATTTTTGCACTCGCTTAAAACAAAATACAATGCGTACAAAATCCATCAAAAAAAATAAGATTAACGTTGTTACTTTAGGTTGTTCTAAAAACATTTATGATTCGGAAGTGTTAATGGGGCAATTAAAAGCTAATGGTAAAAACGTGGTACATGAAGATGAAAATGATGATGGAAATATTGTGGTGATTAATACCTGTGGTTTTATAGGTAAAGCAAAAGAAGAATCTATAGACACAATTTTACATTATGCTAATAGAAAAGAAGCTGGAGAAATTGATAAAGTTTTTGTTTCTGGATGTTTGAGTGAACGTTATAAGCCAGATTTAGAAGAGCAAATTCCGAATGTAGATCAGTATTTTGGTACCCACGATTTACCAAATTTATTAAAGGTTTTAGAAGCAGATTACAAACACGAATTAATTGGAGAACGTTTAACAACCACTCCAAAACACTATGCATATTTAAAAATTGCAGAAGGTTGTGACAGACCTTGCTCTTTCTGTGCTATTCCTTTAATGAGAGGTAAACACAGATCTACGCCTATAGAAGATATAGTTACAGAAGCCACAAAATTAGCCGAAAAAGGGATTAAAGAAATTATGCTAATTGCACAAGACTTAACCTATTATGGTTTAGATATCTATAAAAAAAGAGCTTTAGCACAGTTATTAGAAGCATTGGCAAAAATAGAAGGCATTGAATGGATAAGAATGCATTATGCATTTCCAACAGGTTTTCCTATGGATGTTTTAGAAGTTATGAAACGTGAACCTAAAGTCTGCAATTATTTAGATATTCCTTTGCAACACATTAATACAGAGTTGTTAAAGTCGATGAAACGTGGTACAACACATGAAAAAACGACGGCTTTAATTCGTAAATTTAGAGAAGCTGTGCCAGAAATGGCAATTAGAACTACGTTAATTGTTGGTTATCCTGGAGAAACAGAAGAAATGTTTCAAGAATTGAAAGATTGGGTAGAAGAAATGCGTTTTGAACGTTTGGGTGCTTTTGAATATTCGCATGAAGAAAACACAGGAGCTTATGTTTTAGAAGATGATGTGCCTGCAGAAGTCAAATTTAAACGTGTGAATGAAATTATGGAAATTCAATCTCAAATTTCTTGGGAATTGAATCAAGAAAAAATTGGAAAAACTTTTAGATGTTTGTTCGATAGAAAAGATGGAGAATATTTTTATGGAAGAACAGAATCGGATTCACCAGATGTAGATAATGACGTTATTGTAGACGCAAAAAAACACTACATTAAAATTGGAGAATTTATAGATGTAAAAATTTACGATGCTGGAGATTATGATTTGTATGGAGTACCTGTTAAAAAGTTAGAAAAACCAGTGCCTTTAAATCAAAGAAAAAAATAAATATTTGAGTCTGTCTGAAAAGTAGTTAAGTATGTCAAACTGAGCTTGTCGAAGTTTTGTAATTCATTGATTATCAGTTGTGTTTCGACAATCTCAAAATGACAAGTAGTTGATTTTTTGACTTTCCAGATAGCCTCTTTGTAAAAAATAATATGACAAAAAAAACATATTTTAATTGGAGTTCAGGAAAAGATGCTGCTTTAGCATTGTATAAAATACAACAAACTGCTGAGTATGAAATTAGTTTATTGGTTACCACTGTAAATAAAGATTATAAACGTGTTTCTATGCATGGTTTAAGAGAGGAATTGCTCGAAAAACAAACGGAATCTTTAGGACTTCCACTTCAAAAAATTTCTTTCCCAGCCAATGTAACTATGCATTCTTATTCAGAAACTATGAAAATTGCGATGGATTCTTTGGTTGAAAAAAAATATAAATATGCTGTTTTTGGTGATATTTTTTTAGAAGATTTAAAAGAATATCGTGATTCTAAATTAAAAGAAGTAGGCATTAAAGGGGTGTATCCACTTTGGAAAAAAGATACAAAAGAAATCATAGCCGAATTTATAGAACTAGGTTTTAAAGCTATTACAGTTTGCGTAAATGCAAAACTTTTAGGAAAAGAATTTGTTGGCAGAATAATAGATGAACAATTTATAAAAGATTTACCAAAAAACGTAGATGTCTGTGGAGAAAATGGAGAATTCCATACGTTTGTTTTTGATGGTCCAAACTTTAGCAAACCTGTAAATTTTAATATCGGCGAAAAAAAGTTGCGTTCTTATACTTTGCATGATAATGATGATGATAATTGCCATCAATCTAAAGAAAAGGAAGAAGAAAAAAACCACGATACTAGTTTTTGGTATTGCGATTTGATTCCGAAATAAGTAAGCTAAAAGTTTTTAAATCCTAATAGAAAGTTTTTAAATCTGCAATTTGTGTTAGGTATAGAATCTTTCGACTACGCTCAAGACAGAATACATGCTTGAGCTCTTTTTTCTTTTTCAGAAAAAAAGTGAGTAGTTAAAGCCAATTAAAATACCCAAATAAAAAAGACTATTAATGTTCTTATTCTATACCTACAAGGTTTTAGAAACCTTGCAGGTATAAATATTATTTCAACTTATCAGAATTCAACAAGAAAACAGCATTGGCTACAAATAGTTTTCCATTTTCCCAAAAAGAACGAAACAAAGGGTTTTCTGTCATATAAATAATACTTCCTCTACCCATTTTTTCTTCTCCAAAAAGTAAAGATTCAGGAATCTTTTTTACAGCTTTACTACCTGCATAACCAGATATATTTTTAGCAGTTTTATCAAAATAAACAACGTTATTTCCGTTTTGTAAATATTGGTAAGCAGTAGCACCTAATTTTAATGAGAAATATTCATTTTCATAGCCAAAAGCCAGAGGATGAGTAGTATCTACCTTACTTTTAAAAATACTACCTGTTATAAAATTGGCAACACTTTTACGCTCTTTATCTGCATAAGGAGTTAAATTTGGGGTTTCCGTTTTTTCTTCTGCTTTTTTTCTTTTTAAAGCAAATCCTTTTTTATCTGCAAAGCTATTTAAAGCATTTCCAATAGTAATTAATGTACCTCCAGAACGTACCCAAGTTTTTAATTTATCTAAAGTTGATTTATTTAAAACACGACTATAATAACCATTTGGCAAGATAATTACATCAAATTGAGCGAAATCTACGCGACCAAAATAGTCTGAATTGATATTTGTAATTGGGTATTGCAGTTGTGTTTCAAAGAAATGCCAGATTTCTCCAAAACTTAAAGAAGAAGTGCCATTACCAGATAAAACTGCAATTTTTTGTTTGTTGATGGGTTTTACAGAATACGAACCAAAATCAACTCCAGACTTAGAAAAACTACTTAAAATAGGAATAATATTTCTGCTATTTTTAATAGCTAACTGAACTAGTTCTTTATCAAAATTTGGATTTGATCTATTGTCAGATCTAAGTATAATCAAAGAGCCTCTGTCAAATTTTCTCTCTGGGTTTCTAGAAACAAATTCTTTTTCTGTAAAACGTACTCTTATATTATTTTTTAACAAATCTGCTAAAAAAGTTGCATCATCTAAACTATTCCATTTAGATGCATATCCTATTGCATTTTTATTTTCTGAGGGTAATAATTTATCTGTTAAGGTTATTTGTGAAGCGACTTTAGCAGTTGATGCAATTGTTTTAAAACCGTGAGCATAAGGTAGAGACCAAGCTGTAATATCATAGGTTAAAGAATCTGCTAATTTTGCTTTAGGCTCAAATAAAACTTTGACCATTTTTCCTTTTGGTTGGTTGGTATGTATGACTAAATCTGAAGAAGTAAAATTCATTTTTTCTTCTTTTTGATTTTGATAATTATAACCTTTTACAGAAGAACCATTTTTGGTATTTTCATATTGTATTTCATGAGCGTCTAATAATCTTTTTAAACGATTTGTTTTATCTTGATTATCATTTTTTAACACATAACTTTTATATTTTAAATTACTATTATCAAAGAATTTTTTGAATTCAGTATTTAATTTTTCGGCATTATTAGCAGCTATTTCTACAGTAGACAAACCTGTTGTTGTATGATGAATTGCTCTGTCTTTTAACGTTAAAACTTCTCCCTCATCAGTTTTAATTCCTAATCCTGCACGTCCATGACCAGCTTGTTCGTAAGTCATTCCAATGGCTCCCATGTAAGTTGGATAGGTGTCTCCATAACTTGGATACAACAAATCGAAACTCTCTTTTGTAAAATATAACCAACCTTCTTTGTCAAAATATTTAGCATGATTTTTACCTATTTGTACTTGAAAATCACGTTGCCAATCAGAAATAATTTCATGAAAAGGTTCTGCAGCTGGTGCAAAATAATAAGGGTTGTTAATGCCTTGTTCATGAAAATCTACATGTATATGTGGCATCCACTTGTTGTACATCTTTATTCTTTGTTGCGACTCTACTTGAGTAGCCCAAGCCCAATCTCTATTTAAATCAAATAAATAATGATTTGGTCTTCCTCCAGGCCAAGGTTCTGAATGTTCTTTAGCATCTTGATTTGCGTTATAAGGAGTACTTTTTACTTGATTAAACCAATTTACATACCTATCTCTTCCATCAGGATTTATACATGGGTCTATAATAACTATCGTATTTTCTAACCACTTTTTTTTCTTTGTAACTAATTTGTAAAGTGTTAACATAGAAGCTTCTGTACTAGATGCTTCATTGCCATGAACATTATAACTCAACCAAACTATGGCTATTTTATTAGTAGCATTGCCAGAAATAATGCCTGTTTGAGATAAGTTGTTTTTTCTAATATTTTCTAAATTATTGATATTTTCTTGAGAAGAAATATAGCTTAAATACAAAGGTCTATGCTCATTTGTTTCTCCGTATTTTTCTAGTTTTACGTTAGATAAAGTTTTACTAACATATTTAAAATACTCAACAACTTTGTGATATCTTGTAAAACGTGAGCCAATTTCGTATCCTAAAAATTCGGATGGAGCTTGTACAGTTTGAGAAAAAATGCTTCCACAAATTAAAAAAGCAATAATAAAAAGTGATTTAATTTTCATAAAATTAAGTTTGAAAACCAAATGTAATAAATATATCTTTTTGTTTTTTAGGATTATATCCTTTTATCTTGTTAAAACTTTGTTAGATTGATTTTTTCTTTTCGACAAAGCTTTAAAATATTCGTATTTTTATCAAAAATTAACCAAATACCATGAGTTCTATATTAGAAGCTGATTGTTGCAAAACTGTGTTATCTTAAAATAGCTATGAAAGTAACACACATTCCATTTCAAAAAACGGGTTTTTTCTCTAAAACGATGCTCGATTATTTAGCGCAAGAAGACTCTATAAAACCATTTTACAATAATTTTCCTAACATTACAGGTTTTCATAATCAAATAGAAGAGAAACAACAATCTTTCAGGTTGCAATCAAGATTAGTATTAACAGATGCAATAAAAAATCAATATAAAAATTTTTCAATTTCAGATTCAACTTCAGAAAATATAGCACTTTTAAAACATCAAAATACATTTACAATTACTACAGGACATCAGTTAAACTTATTTACTGGACCTTTGTATTTTTTATATAAAATTATCTCTGTCATTAATTTATGCGAAGAATTGTCAGAAAAATTTCCAGAACAAAATTTTGTTCCTGTATATTGGATGGCTACAGAAGATCATGATTTTGAGGAAATAAACTATTTTAATTTTGATGGAAAAAAAGTACTTTGGAATAGAGAAGATGGTGGAGCTGTTGGCCGATTTTCTACTGATGGTTTAGAAGATGTTTTTAAAGTTTTTTCGAATCATTTAGGAAACTCAAAAAATGCAGAATATTTAAAACAATTGTTTTCTGATGGCTATTTAAAACACCAAAATTTGGCAGATGCCACTCGTTTTATTGCCAATGAGTTGTTCAGTAACTATGGTTTAATAGTTTTAGATGGTGATGATAAAAATCTAAAACAATTATTTGCTCCAATTGTAAAAGACGAATTAGAAAACGAGCTTTCTTACAAAGCTGTATCAAAAACGATTTTAGCATTAGAAAAGAACTATAAAATTCAAGTAAATCCTAGAGAAATTAATTTATTTTATTTAGGTGATGATTTTAGAGAACGTATTATTTTTGAAGACAATATTTACAAGGTAAACAACACTAACATTACTTTTTCTAAAGCAGAAATTTTAAAAGAAGTTTTACAAAACCCCAAGGCATTTTCTCCTAATGTAATTATGAGACCTTTATACCAAGAGGTGATTTTACCTAACCTTTGTTATGTTGGTGGAGGAGGAGAAATAGCCTATTGGCTTGAGCTGAAAGACTATTTTAAGGATGTTAAAATACCTTTTCCTATTTTATTGTTACGAAATTCTGTGCAAGTTATTTCTGAAAAACAACAGAAAAAACTAGATAATTTAAATATTTCTCATCAAGAATTATTTTTAAATCAACATGAATTACTTTCAAAAAAAGTAATCGAAAACTCTGATATTAAAATTAGTTTCGAGGATAAAATCTCCTATTTAGAAAAGCAATTTGCCGAATTAAAACAAGTTGCCAAAAAAACAGATGTTTCTTTTATAGGCGCAGTAAAAGCACAAGAAGTAAAACAAATAAAAGGATTAAAGAATTTACAAAAACGTTTGTTAAAGGCAGAAAAAAGGAGACAAAACGATTTGGTAGAAAGAATCACAGCATTGCAAAACCAGATTTTACCCAACCAGAGTTTAGAAGAACGTCAACGTAATTTTTCTGAATATTATTTAGAATATGGTGAAGGATTTATAGATGCCTTAAAGAAATCGTTAAAACCTTTAGAATTAGAGTTTACTATTTTAGAAATGTAGGTTAATCAATTTAAAATGATGTCTCCTCGAGCGCAGTCGAGAGGTTATTATTAGTTCTCGACTGCGCTCGAACTGACACTTAGTTTATGAAAGACAAAGGATTGCACCCAAAAAACAAATTCAATAAAGGATATGATTTTAAAGAACTTATCAAAAATAATTCTTTGCTAAAAGATTTTGTTGCAGAAAATAAATACGGAACAATAACCATCGATTTTTCTAACCCAAAAGCAGTAAAAGAACTCAATAAAGCATTACTTTTTTCTTATGATAAAATCTCAATTTGGGATTTTCCAGACGAAAATTTATGTCCACCAATTCCTGGACGTTTAGATTATATTCATCATTTGGCAGATTTACTTTCAACTGAAAAAAATATAAAAATATTGGATATTGGTACAGGTGCAACTTGTATTTATCCGCTTTTAGGAGTTGCAGAATACAATTGGAATTTTGTTGCCACAGATATCGATTTAGATTCTTTGGATACTGCACAAGATATTATAGATGATAATAATTTAGATGCAAAAATTGAGTTGCGACAGCAGTTTAATGAACAACAAATTTTAAAGAAAATTATAGAGGAAAATGATTTATTTTCTGCGACTATGTGTAATCCGCCTTTTTATAAATCTGCAGAAGAAGCACAAGGTGCAAACAAGCGTAAAAACAGAAATTTAGGTAATAATGCTGTTAGGAATTTCTCTGGAAATAACAATGAATTATGGTATGTAGGAGGAGAAAAAGCTTTTTTGCATAATTATTTATATGAGAGTTCTTTATTTAAATTTTCTAGTAAGTGGTTTACAAGTTTGGTGTCTAAAAAAGAAAATGTAGAGAGTTTAAAAAAATCTTCTCAAAAATTAGGAGCGACTGAATTTAAAATTATTCCTTTAAGTCAAGGTAATAAAGTTACTAGAATTGTTTGTTGGCGATTTTAGATATTATTTTACTTTATCTTCTAAAAAAGCTTCCCCTTTTATTAGCCAAGAAAATCCAAATACCCACAAAGCAAAAGTTTCGCACCAAAAAATAATGTCTGTTGCTCTTCTTGTACTTTCTTCCATTAAAAAGAAACTCAAACCTGCTGCTACAACAAATAAGATAATTAAAATACCACACCAAAAATAAAATTTATTTCTTTTCAATTTCATTTTAGTTGGAGGTTTTTTAGGGTTTGTTCTTCTAAATATAACCAAACAAAAAATAGTAAATATGGCAAATAAAATTACAGCAGAAGATAGATGAAAAACGCGTACAGCTTTGCTATTACTAATAGTAGGAAATAGTGCTACGCAAATTGCAAAAAAACCTCCTATTGTTGCTAAAATCCCATCATTACTCAGTAATCCTTTTTTTTCAGATTTATACCCTCTGTAAGTAAATAAAAAGAAACCTAAAGCAAAAAGGAAACCTACAAAAACATCTCTAAGTGGAGTGCCATAATAATCACTAATAGAATCTTGAATAAAATTTTCTTTGTCAAAAAAGAGCATTCCAATTGCAAGAATAATGGGTAAAAAAACACCAATTACACCAATAAGTTTTCTTAATAATAAATATGAAGTTTGAATATTTTCATCAGATTGGCGTTTTGCTTCCATAGCTTAGGTAGGTTAGTTGTTTGATAATCAAATATAAACAATTATTTTTTTCAATTTACAACAAACCTTGTAGGTGAAATCAAATAGGCTATTTAGTAGACTAATTCTTTGATGTTTTGCTTTGATGTTATATTTATTTTATCAATTTTTATGTATTCAAACACATTAAAATCTATTGGATTTGGTTTTAATGTTTGAATAAATATTCTTTTTTTAGAATTTTTATTTAGAGAATCAACAATTGTCTTCAAGTTGCTAATTGCTATTTCTTTATCAGGAACTAAAACATAATTTATAAAAGGAATTTCTGCATCAGAAACCTTACTTTCAATGGATGTAATAATTTCATCAACTTTATCAATCGTATTTATTCTATCAAAATACTCTATTCTTATGGAGTCATTTTTCATATCAAATAAAATATATCGATTTAATCCTTCATTTTCTATAGAATCTTTTGGTTGGTATAATTCTCTTTTATTTTCAACTTTTAAGAAATTAATTGGTAATACGGATTTATAATCTTTAAAACGATTACAAACTGTATCAATTCTGGTTGCAACAAGTTTAACTCCTAATGCACTTTCGAGATAAAGTTTATTGTTTTTTAACTTGTAATCAAAAGATAAATCTCCACATTGATCTGGAAAAAAAATATGTTTTTTATCTGGAAAATGTTCACCTTTTATTGGTTTAGATAATAGTGAGAAAGTAAAGTAGCAATCATTACTTTCTAAAATATCGATACTTGAACCTGCATCTTCATAATTAATAGATTTTGCATGCCAATGTCCTGTCAAATCTTTTTTACATCCAAAGACAAAAGGAATCAATAATAAAAAAAGAAACTTTTTCATAATTTAAAGATACAAAAAAGAGGCTGTCTGAAAAGTCAAAAAATTAACTACTTGTCATATTGAGCTTGTCGAAATATAATTGATAATCAGTGAATTATAAAACTTCGACAAGCTCAGTTTGACGTACTTAACTACTTTTCAGACAGCCTCTTTCTTGTGCTAAAAAGTAAGGTTCTACAAATTAGGAATCACTAATTCTTGACCAGGATGAATCACATCTGGGTTTTTTAAGATGTTTCCATTCGCTTTAAAAATTTCAGTGTATTTAGAAGCTTTTCCATAATATTGTTTTGCAATTTTACCTAAAGTTTCTCCTTTTTCTACAGTATGTCTTGCATATACAGAATCGTCTTCTACTTTTATATCTGCCATAATATCAATTGGGTTTTCTCCACCAACTTTTTTAATTTCGTCCCAGATTAAATCTTTATCATAAGGCGTTTTTGCAGTTCCCCAAACTTTTAATTGTCCGTTTTCTTCTTTTACATCACCATCTTTAATGTTTAATTGTTCTCCTAAATCTAAAACACTTTGATATTTTGCTCTCATTTTAATTCTTTTTATTGTTAATTTAATAATTTAAAGATACAAAAAACCTTGCCAAATTGGCAAGGTCTTTTCTCTATTTTCTTTATTCTATTTTCTATTTCTACAAATGAATCACTTCATCATAAGCATCTGCAACAGCTTCCATTACTGCTTCACTCATAGTTGGATGAGGGTGAATTGCTTTTAAAACTTCATGTCCAGTAGTTTCTAATTTACGCCCTAAAACAGCTTCTGCAATCATATCTGTAACTCCAGCACCAATCATGTGGCATCCTAACCATTCACCATACTTTGCATCAAAAATAACTTTTACAAAACCATCTGGAGTACCAGCTGCTTTCGCTTTTCCTGAGGCAGAAAAAGGGAATTTACCAACTTTAAGTTCATAACCTGCTTCTTTTGCTTTTGCTTCTGTCATACCCACAGAAGCAATTTCTGGAGTTGCATACGTACAACCAGGAACGTTTCCATAATCAATTGGTTCTGTATGCAAACCAGCCAATTTCTCTACACAAGTAATTCCTTCAGCAGAAGCAACGTGCGCTAAAGCTTGCCCAGGAACAACATCACCAATTGCATAATAACCAGGAATATTAGTTTGATAAAAATCGTTTACTAAGATTTTATCTCTATCAACAATAATACCTACATCTTCCAAACCAATATTTTCAATATTCGATTTAATTCCAACTGCTGATAATAAGATGTCTGCCTCTAAAGTTTGTTCTCCTTTTTTTGTTTTTACAGTGGCAACAACTCCATCACCAGAAATATCTACAGATTCTACAGAAGAATTTGTCATTACTTTAATACCTGCTTTTTTAATAGAACGCTCAAATTGTTTAGAAACATCAATATCTTCTACAGGAACCACATTTGGCATATATTCTACAATCGTAACTTCTGTTCCCATAGAATTATAGAAATGTGCAAACTCTACACCAATAGCACCAGAACCTACAACAATCATAGATTTTGGTTGTTTTGGTAAACTCATAGCTTGTCTGTAGCCAATTACTTTTTTACCATCTTGAGGTAAGTTTGGTAATTCTCTAGAACGTGCACCAGTTGCAATAATAATATTGTCTGCAGCATATTCCGTTACTTTTCCATCTTCTGCAGTAACATCTACTTTTTTACCCGTTTTTATTTTTCCAAAACCGTTAATAATATCAATTTTATTTTTCTTCATTAAAAAAGCAACACCTTTGCTCATTCCATCAGCCACACCTCGACTTCTCTTAATTACAGCTTCAAAATCTTTGTCAATTGCTTCCGCCTTTAATCCATATTCATCTACATGTTTTAAATAATCGTAAACTTGCGCAGATTTTAGTAACGCTTTTGTTGGAATACATCCCCAGTTTAAACAAATTCCTCCTAAGTTTTCTTTCTCAACAATGGCAACTTTAAAACCTAATTGAGAGGCTCTAATTCCAGTTACATATCCTCCAGGGCCACTTCCTATAATAATGATGTCGTATTTCATAATTGTGTTTGTTTTCTATACTTTTTATTTGGGCGTTTTAACAGGCTTTCCATTATATCTCTGAAACAAGTTCAGAGGATGCCATTCCAATCCCTAACGCGCGCTAATTTACTAACTTTTATTATTTACTAAAACTTTATTCAATATTTACAACCAATAACCATTCAATTTCCAGAACAGTTCCTTCCTTTAGGGAAGGTTAGGATGGAGTTTTACATTCTCTCTGGAACTTGAATTCCCAATAAAGAAAATGCAGACTTAATTGTATCTGCTACTTTCTTAGCCAATTGTACTCTAAATATTTTTTTATCTTGATTTTCTTCTCCTAAAATTGATACATTTTGATAAAAAGAATTGAATTCTTTTACCAAATCATATGTGTAATTAGCAATAACTGCAGGCGAATAATTGGCTGCAGCTTGCTGAATTATTTCTGGAAACAACTCCAATTGTTTCAATAATTCTTTTTCTTTTTCATGTAGTTCAATCGAAACTGGTTTAGAGTAATCAAAATCAGCTTTTCTAATTATAGATTGAATTCTAGCATAAGTATATTGGATAAAAGGTCCTGTGTTTCCTTGAAAATCTACAGAAGATTTTGGGTCGAACAAAATTCTTTTTTTAGGATCTACTTTTAAAATAAAATATTTTAAAGCTCCTAAGCCAATGGTTTTGTATAATTCGTTTTTTTCCTCATCAGAATATCCGTCTAATTTTCCTAATTCCTCAGATATTTCTTTGGCTGTAGTTGTCATTTCTACCATTAAATCATCAGCATCTACTACAGTTCCTTCTCTAGATTTCATTTTTCCAGAAGGTAAATCTACCATTCCGTAACTTAAATGATGCAATTGTTTTGCCCAGTCAAATCCTAGTTTTTTCAAAATTAAAAACAAGACTTGAAAATGATAATCTTGCTCATTTCCTACTGTATACACCATTCCTCCAACATCTGGAAAATCTTTTACACGCTGAATGGCTGTACCAATATCTTGGGTCATATATACTGCTGTTCCATCAGAACGCAATACAATTTTTTCATCCAAACCTTCATCTGTTAAGTCACACCAAACAGAACCATCTTCTTTTTTATAGAAAACGCCTTTTTCTAAACCTTGTGCAACTACATCTTTTCCTAATAAATACGTATCACTTTCATAATACAAAGTATTAAAATCAACTCCCATATTTTTGTAAGTGGCGTCAAAACCTTTGTAAACCCAAGAATTCATTTCTTTCCAAAGATTAACAACTACAGTATCTCCAGCTTCCCATTTTAGCAACATTTCTTGTGCTTCTATTAAAAGTGGTGCTTGTTTTTTTGCTTCTTCTTCTGTTTTTCCTTCAGCAATTAATTGAGCGATTTGTTTTTTGTATTCTTTATCGAATTTTACATAGTAGTTCCCAACCAGTTTATCTCCTTTTAAACCAGTTGATTCTGGAGTTTCTCCATTGCCAAACTTTTTCCAAGCCAACATAGATTTACAGATATGAATACCTCTATCGTTAATAATCTGTGTTTTATATACTTTTTTACCTGCAGCTTTTATAATTTCTGCAACAGAATAGCCTAACAAATTATTACGAACATGACCTAAATGCAGTGGTTTATTGGTATTTGGTGATGAATATTCAACCATCATCGCTTTTTCATCCGCCTTTGGCGAAACAAAACCATAAGTTGTATTTGTGTAAATTGTATTGAAGAAATTTGTAAAAAAAGCATCATCAATCACTAAATTTAAAAAGCCTTTTACAACATTATAATTAGTAATTTCTGCAACATTTTTAACAATATATTTTCCTAAATCTTCTCCAATAACAGCAGGATTTCCTTTTTTGTAACGTAACATAGGGAAAACCACAACAGTAATATCTCCTTCAAATTCTTTTCTAGTTGCCTGAAATTCTACAGATGGAATTTCTACATTATATAGAGTTAAAAAAGCCTCTTTTACTTTGGTTTCTATGCTATTTTGAATGTTCATATAGTATCAAAAATTGAAATGCAAAATTACGTAATTTTTATTTTTTTTAGTTGATTATTAAAGTAGAAAAAATGTATTTTTGATTATTAACCTTCAAAAACCTTTCGACTGCGCTCAAGGTGACATTATTGTTGTCTGGTTGAGCGCAGTCGAAACCTATTATTCTATGGAAAAACGTTTAGAGCAGCTCCCAAAATTAGCACAAGAAGCAAAGAAAGAAAGCGAAAAATATTTTGCGAGATTAAAAAAGCGTACTCCAAAAAGATTGGATTATTTAATGCAAGAATTGCATGAAGAAGAGTTTGAAAAAACAGACTGTTTAACGTGTGGAAACTGCTGTAAAACTACGAGTCCGATTTTTACAGACACAGATATAGAAAGAATTTCTAAACATTTAAAGATGAAGGTGGCTGCTTTTCATGAGCAATATTTAGTAAGAGATGAAGATGATTTTATGGTCTTAAAAACTGCTCCTTGTACTTTTTTTGACGAATCTGACAATACTTGTTTTATTTATAAAGTTAGACCCAAAGCCTGTGCAGAATATCCGCATACAAATCGTAAAAAGTTTATTGGAATCACAGATTTAACCATTGCAAATACTTTTATTTGTCCTGCAACATATAATATTGTAGAGAAGTTAAAACAAGTTTTACCTTTAGAAGGAAATAAGAAGGTTATGAGATAATAGTTTCTTTTATTTTCAATATTAAATTCAAAAAACTTCTCGATATAATTTTCTAAAAAAAATCTAAAATAACTCGAAGTGACAGCACTTAAATGTAGTGTTGTCTGTTTGAGTGATTTTTCTGAAGTATGAATAAAAATTGTATCGAGAACTTTTAAAAAGTTTTCACTATTTTAGTAGCAAATAAAACTATTTTGGAAACTATTTTTAATTATTTCGAAACCATACCTTCTTCCCATAGAAGTATTATTTTGGTTGGTGGAATTACTTTTTTCTGGTTATTAGAAGGTGCAATTCCATTATTTAAATTTGATTACAAAAAATGGAAACATGCTATTCCTAACTTGTTTTTTACGTTAACGACGATCATAATAAATTTTGCTTTAGCTTTTTTACTATTAAAAACAGCAGATTGGGTACAAGCCAATAATTTTGGAATTATTAATTGGTTACCAGAAATGCCTTTGTGGTTGTATGTGGTTTTAGGTGTTTTATTTTTAGATTTTTTTGGTGCGTATTTAGCACATTACATAGAGCACAAAATAAAACCTTTGTGGATGGTTCATTTAGTGCATCATTCTGACCATAAAGTTGATACAACTACTGCAAACAGACATCATCCTATAGAAAGTGTCATTCGTTTTGCGTTTACTTTATTAGGTGTTTTTGTAGTAGGAACCCCTATTGCAATTGTGTTTATTTATCAATCTATGTCGTTAATTTTCACACAATTTACACATGCCAATATTAAAATGTCACCAAAAATAGATAAATTCTTGAGTTACTTTATTGTGTCTCCAGATATGCACAAAGTACATCATCATAATATGTTGCCATATACAGATTCTAATTATGGAAATATCTTTTCTATCTGGGATAGAATTTTTGGAACTTATATGGAACTTGACCGTGAAAAAATTGTCTATGGAGTTGATACTTTCCCAGATGAAGCCACAAATTCTTCTTTAAAAGAGTTATTGAAACAGCCTTTTCAAGGTTATCGAAAACCTAGTGGAGTTGAGGAAAGTCAATAATTTCGGTTCTAATTTTTAGTTTATTTCTTTTTCTAACTTTATTAATTTTTTGCCACAAAACAAGGTTAACTTTTAGACGGTATTATTAAATTCATCAATCCTATCATTTATAGCTTTGATTTTTATTTTTTGTTCTTTTGTACGTATTTCTGTTTTTTCAAAAATATGTCCATCTGGCCATATTAACTTTGTTTTAATGGCTTCTTGTTTTGAATCCCAGTGATATTTTTCATCAATTTTTTCAAAAGCCCAAATTCTCCATTTAGCAATAAAAAAAGACCAAACTAACCACCCTAAAACAAATGAAATAACAAAACCAATTGCTGTAAAAGCGCTAGAGAAATAACCAATATGATTTAAAAAATATGTTAACCACATTAAACCAAACATTACTATCATTACTGGAAAATTAATTAACAATTGTCCTTTATTTAAGACTTTATTAAAAAGAACTTTTTCTTCTTTTGTCATTTTAGTTATTTGTAAATCAAATATTTTTCCCTTACTTTTTTAAACTCCTCCAAACCATCAACCCAAGTTGCTCTAATTTTTTCTTCAGACAAACCTTGCTCTAATTGTTGTTGTAATTTTTCAGTTCCTGCATGAATGGTAAATGTGCTTCCAAAGAACTTTTCTGTTTTTGGAGTTTTTTTATAGGCATTTATTAAAAAAGACAAGTCAATTTTTGATAAATATGGAGTTTCACTTAAATCTACTCCATAACACAATTTTCCTTTATGCTTTGGATATTTTGCACCTTCGTTTGCTTGTGGAGTATACCAAAAATCTGTTTTCTTAAAAAATGGCGCTCCATATCTTTGAAACTGAAATGCTGTTCCACGTCCAGCATTGATAGTAGTTCCTTCGAAAAAACCTAAACTAGGATATAAGTTAATGCTTTTATCATTAGGTAAGTTTGGCGAAGGTTTTATTGGCAAAGAATATCTCGAATTATGTGTATAATTTTTATTCGGAATTACTTTTAAATCACATTGAATTCCATTTTCTAACCATTTTTCTCCATTAATCATTTGTCCATATTCGCCAATTGTCATTCCATAAACCACAGGAACAGGATGCTTACCCACAAAACTGGTATGCTCCATTTCCAAAACTGGACCATCTATATAATGTGCATTCGGGTTTGGTCTATCTAAAATAATAACTGGAATTCCGAGTTCTGCACAAGCTTCCATTACATAATGAAGCGAAGAAATGTAAGTGTAAAAACGAGCTCCCACATCTTGAATATCAAAAACCATGACATCAATTCCTTCTAATTGCTTAGCAGAAGGTTTTTTACTTTTCCCATATATAGAAATAATTGGTAAACCTGTTTTTGTATCAAAACCATCGTTAATCAATTCTGCAGCATCTGCTTTTCCTCTAAAACCATGTTCTGGAGAAAATACTTTTGTTACTGTAATTCCATTATAATTATGTAAATAATCTACTAAATGGTACGTTACTTTTTTTGAACCCATCACATTTGGGGCAACTTCTGCTCTTTGTAAAACAGATAAAACAGAAGTTTGGTTCGCAACAATACCAACATTTTTCCCTTTTAATAAATCGAGATATAAATTAGTTTGTTCAGCACCAGTTTTTATAACAGTTTCTGTATCCTCTTCTCTCTTTTCTTTTTTCTCTTTTCTATTTTGCGCGCAAGAAATCAGCTGAAAATTCAGCAATAGAAATAAGAATAAATATGTACTTTTGAAAGGTTTAAAATTTATCATCAATTTGAATTACGAGTTATTTATTGCAAAACGTATTATCGCTGGCAAAAAGTATAAAAATAGCATTTCATCACCAATAATAAAAATTGCAATCACTGCAATTGCATTAGGGATAATGATAATGTTAATTGCTGTGGCTACTGCTAGTGGAATGCAAACTAAAATTAGAGATAAAATGGCAGGTTTTAAAGGCCATATTCAAATTGTAAATTACGATAACAACAACTCTGATGTATCTATAGTTCCTATAAAAAAAGAAAAATCTTTTTATCCAAAGTTTGACAACATAGAGGGTATTAAAAATATTCAGGTATTTGCAAGTACAGCAGGAATTTTAAGAACAAAAACCGATTTTGAAGGTATTATTTTTAAAGGTGTTTCTACAGATTACGATTGGACATTTTTTAAAGAATACCTTTTAGAAGGGCGAGTGCCTAATTTTAATTTAGAAAGAACCAAAGAAGTTTTAGTATCTAAAACAATTGCAAATCGTTTACAGTTAAAATTAAATGACACCATTTTAGCCACATTTTTAAAAAAAACAAGTAAAATACCATCCAACAAAAAATATGCTATTGTTGGTATTTATAACTCTGGTTTTGCAGAGTTTGATAAATCTATGATGATTGGAGATATTAGAGAAGTTCAAAACTTAAACAAGTGGTCCGAAAATGAAATTGGCGGTTTTGAAGTTGTTCTAAATAGTTTTGATGATATAGAAGCAAAAGGAGAAGAAATTTACAGTAATATTGGAGCTACATTAAATAGCAAAACTATTTTAGAGCTATATGCAGCTGTTTTCGATTGGATTAAATTATTTGACAACAATGTTTGGGTCTTAATCAGTATTATGATTTTAATTGCAGGTATAAATATGATTACTGCACTATTGGTTTTAATTTTAGAACGTGTACAAATGATTGGTATTTTAAAAGCATTAGGAAGCACAAACACAAGCATTCGAAAAATATTTTTATACAATGCATCTTATTTAATTTTAAAAGGTTTGTTTTGGGGGAATATTATTGGGCTTTCTATCATTTTTATACAACATTATTTTAAAATAATTACATTAGACCCAGAAACCTATTATGTAGCTACAATGCCTGTAAATATTAGTGTAGGAGCAATTATAGCTTTAAATGTTGGTACATTAATTTTGTGTTTTTTAATGCTAATAATTCCATCTGTAATTATTACTAAAATTCTTCCTTCAAAGTCCATTAAGTTTGCTTAGAATTTATATTAAGTTTTTCAAAATTTGGGCGTTCCCTAAAGGTCGCGCTTGGAGTTTATCTTGAGCTAAGTCGAAAGGCACTCGCTTTTTTTTGAGAAAAACAAAAAAGAGCTCAAACAATTGCTACAATCGCTAACGCAGACAGTCTAGTAATTTTTGGTAAAACCATTAGCTTTTAGATAATCTGCGTTAGCGATTGAAATGGCATCCTTTTTATACTGAACTAGATTCAGTATCTCTTTCAAATGAAACTGTTAACATTTCATGAAAAGATGCTGAAATAAATTCAGCATAAATAAAAAGATATAATGGAAAGCGCGACACTTGTGGAACGCCCAAAAACAGATTATCTTTGCAACTCCAAAAATACGATATGATTTACGCAAAAAATATATTAGAAACCATAGGTAATACACCCTTAGTGCAATTAAATTCTGTTACAAAACAAGTAGATGCTTTGGTTTTGGCAAAAGTAGAAACCTTTAATCCAGGAAACTCTGTAAAAGATAGAATGGCATTAAAAATGATTGAAGATGCAGAAGCAGATGGTCGTTTAAAACCTGGAGGAACAATTATAGAAGGAACTTCTGGAAACACAGGAATGGGATTAGCTTTGGCAGCCATTGTAAAAGGGTATAAATGTATTTTTGTAATTTCTGACAAACAATCTAAAGAAAAAATGGATATTTTACGTGCAGTTGGTGCAGAAGTAATTGTATGTCCAACAAACGTAGAGCCAGATGATCCACGTTCTTATTATTCGGTTTCAAAAAGATTAGGAGCAGAAACGCCTAACTCTTGGTATGTTAATCAGTATGACAATCCAAGTAATGCAATTGCGCATTATGAGCAAACTGGCCCAGAAATTTGGGAGCAAACTGAAGGGAAAATTACACATTTTGTGGTGGGTGTTGGAACTGGAGGAACTGTTTCTGGAGTTGCAAAATACCTGAAAGAGAAAAATCCTAATATTAAAATCTGGGGAGTAGATACTTATGGTTCTGTGTTTAAAAAATATCATGAAACTGGTATTTTCGACGAGAATGAAATTTATCCCTACATCACAGAAGGAATTGGAGAAGATATTTTGCCTAAAAATGTCGATTTTTCTTTAATTGATGGTTTTACAAAAGTTACAGATAAAGATGCTGCTGTTTACACCAGAAAAATAGCTAAAGAAGAAGGGGTTTTTGTGGGTAATTCTGCTGGTTCTGCCATTAAAGGATTATTGCAATTAAAAAAGCATTTTACAAAAGACGATGTTGTTGTGGTGTTGTTTCACGATCATGGAAGTAGATATGTGGGTAAAATGTTTAACGATGATTGGATGCGTGACAGAGGTTTCTTGGAAGAAGACATTAAAACAGCTGCAGATTTGGTAAAAAATGATGAAAAAAGAACCTTGGTAACTGTGCAAACAGAAGAATTGGTTTCGCACGCTATTGAAAGAATGCGTGATTTTAAAATTAGCCAAATTCCTGTAAAAGATATTAATGGTTTTGTGGGTTCTATAGACGAATCTGTCTTACTACATAATTTTATTGCTGATAAAAACATTGCAAATAAGCCTATTAAAGAGATTATGGGACAACCATATCCAGTTGTAAAAAAATCGGCAAAATTAGATGCGATTTCTAAACTGATAACGAAAGAGAATCAAGCAGTTTTGGTAGATTTAGAAAACGGAAATCATCATATTATTACGAAATATGATATTATAAGTGCGATGTAGTTCCATTACTTATTCATGTATTTATCTGGACCTTATCTTTCTGATATTATTTTAATCTTATTAAGAAATTGAAAGCATATTAAGGTTCTTTTAAATATTTTTTACAAACTCCAAAAACACTTTTTTATGCAATGCTAAATCTAAATTTGGTGATAGAGATGTACGTACAATATAATCTTTATCACCTTCTTTGGTTGTACCTTGGGTAGAAGTTGCAGGAATGGTCCAATAACATCCTTTTAATTGACCATAACTGACACAAAACTTGCTTTCATCTGGAATTTCAGTAATCATTAAATCGATTAATTTCAAATTCAAGGCTCTTTTATAAGCTTCCTTTTCTACAGCTGTATTTCCTTTTGTTGGTAAATCCAAAGAAAATACAGAAGGTGTAAAACCTTGTGCTGCTAATTTTTCAGAAACAAAATTGATTTTCGCCTCAGGTAAAGTTGCTTTGATAAAATTCACAAACTCCAACGTGTTTTTATAAGCATCTTTAATTCGTTGATTCATAGAAGGCAATTGTGCAGCTAAAACTTCATATTGCAGTGGAGTTGCTTCATTATCACAAAGCATTAAATGATTTTCTATTTTCTCTAATAAGGCTTCAGCTTTTTCATTCACAACACAATACCCAGCAGTACATTTTCCTCCACTTGGAAATTTAGAGCCACTTGCATAAGAAATTGCTCTAACTGAAGATAAAATGGCATTTTCTCCTAAAAAGTGATAATTAGGACAAAATGTTTGGTCTAAAATAAACACAGAATCAATAGCAGTTGTACCAGTTAAAGTGGTACGTTTTTTACTTAAAACCGCTTTTAAATCTTCTAAATTTGGGACTTCAACTCTTGGGTTTGTTGGTATTTCTGCGATGATATAAGGCACTGCATCTTGTTCAGCAACTTTGGTTAAAACACTTTCTAAACTTTGTACCATGTCATTATCACCATCAACAGGTAAATCTACTACTTCTACATTTTTAATAACAGCAGCAACACGTCTTGCTTGGTCATTGGTACCTCCATAACAATTTGGTGGAACAATAAATTTAATGTCTTTTCCTTTGTGATTTTCGTAAGCAGCATCTACCAAACCCATCATAATGGCAAATTGCATAGAAAGTCCACTAGAAGCCACTAAAGGTAGAGTAGTTGTATTAGTAATTTCCATAATTGAATCTAAAACAAGAAGTTTATTGGCAACTTTTTCACTTGTTTTTAGTTTTTCAAAAGAAAATGTTTCAACATAATCTTGCAAAGCCACCAAACAATTTTCTGGAGTCATGGCTACTGTTTCTCTTCTTCTTACATGCTGAATCTCGAAAATATAAGCATCATTTTCTTTGCCATTTACTAAAACAATACTGCCTAAATTTGGATGAATATTTACAAAAAAATCAATATTAGCAACAATGTTAAAATTAGTAATGGTATCTTTTTGTTGTATAAAAATGGTGCTCCCATCAAATGGAGGAACTTTTGCACCTTGTACTACTTTTTGCAATTCGAATTGATACCCATACACTTCTTTTAAAATAGTGGCATCAAAAGAGGTTGGTAGTTTATTTGTATATAAAATTCGTGTTTTTTTATTGACTAAACCATTTTTTCTTAAAATGGCGAAAACAGGCATTGTCTTCGAATCAAAACTAATAATATTTTGTGATTGTAAATGATGAGAATTTGCAATCACCCATTCTAAAACACAAGACAAAGGATGCCCTAAACGAATATAATCGTAGGCTGTAGGTAAGTTGTCTAAAGCAGTTGCTTCAGTAATGTTATTCTTATATAATTGCATAAACTCTTCTAAAAACTGAATTTTAGCCAATTTTTCATTATAAATATCAAGTCTGTGTGTGGTTAAGTTTAGCCAATCTTTTGGCAAATTTGCCAATATTTTTGTTATAAAATTCTGCATGTATGTACCTACTTTTAGGAAGTTGTAAATATACATTTATTTGATAATTATGTATCGTTAAAAAAAGAAGAGATTAAATGTATCAATAATATCATTTCTAGTCTTTTGAGAAATATCAAATTAATAAATTTATAGATTTCTCGGCTACATTTCATTCCGCTCGAAATGACATTTTTAATTTAAATTGAGTTTGTTTATCGTTTCTACTCTGTGGAGAAATCTCAGAGAAAAGTGTTTAGAGATTTTCCGACTTTAATTTCATTTCACTTTAAATGACAGTTTTTTTTAAAATAAAAATCAATATCCTGCAAAATAAATAGACATCGTATTTTAAAACAAGTTAAATTATTGTTTATCAGCTATATAATTATTATTTCAACAGTTAGAAATCATTAAGTAAAACGTATGATTTCTGTTAAAAACTTAAATAAAGCTTACTTTTGATAGCTGATACCTAATCATATCAATAAATAACAAGAAAAATGGCAAAAACATTATTTGACAAAGTATGGGATTCGCATGTGGTACGAAGTGTAAAAGACGGACCAGATGTGTTTTTTATAGACCGTCATTTTATCCACGAAGTTACAAGTCCTGTAGCCTTTTTAGGATTAGAAAGTAGAGGAAATAGTGTGGTATATCCAGAGCGTACATTCGCAACTGCAGATCATAACACACCAACTATAAATCAACATTTACCAGTGGCAGACCCATTGTCTGCAAACCAGCTAGGTGCATTAGAAAACAATGCTGCTAAATATGGTATTTCTCACTGGGGTTTAGGTGATGAAAACAACGGAATTGTACACGTAGTAGGTCCAGAAAACGGAATTACATTACCAGGTGCAACCATTGTTTGTGGAGATTCGCATACATCAACACATGGAGCTTTTGGAGCTATTGCCTTTGGTATTGGTACAAGTGAAGTAGAAATGGTATTGTCTACACAATGTATTATGCAGCCAAAACCAAAATCTATGCGTATTAACGTAAATGGTAAATTAGGTTTAGGAGTTACGCCAAAAGATGTGGCTTTATACATTATTTCTCAACAAACAACTTCTGGTGCAACTGGATATTTTGTAGAATATGCAGGTGATGTTTTTGAAGATATGACTATGGAAGGACGAATGACAGTTTGTAATTTGTCTATAGAAATGGGAGCAAGAGGAGGTATGATTGCACCAGATGCAAAAACATTCGAATATTTAAAAGGTCGTTCTCAAACGCCTAAAGGAGCAGATTGGGATAAGGCAATGAGCTATTGGGAAACGTTATATACAGATGAAGGAGCAAGTTTTGATGCAGAATTTAATTACGATGCAGCAGATATTGAACCAATGATTACTTATGGTACGAATCCAGGAATGGGAATTGGAGTTACAAAATCGATTCCGAATGCAGAAGCTGTAGAAGGTGGTGTAGAAACTTATAAGAAATCATTAGGTTATATGTCTTTTAGAGAAGGTGATGCTATGATTGGTAAAGAAATCGACTTTGTTTTCTTAGGTTCTTGTACAAATGGACGTATAGAAGATTTTAGAGCATTTTGTTCTATTGTAAAAGGACGTAAAAAAGCTGACAATGTAACTGCTTGGTTAGTTCCAGGTTCACACAAAGTAGTAGATCAAATTAAGGCAGAAGGTTTAGATAAGATTATAGACGATGCAGGTTTTGTATTAAGAGAACCAGGTTGTTCAGCTTGTTTGGCTATGAATGATGATAAAATTCCAGCAGGAAAATTATCAGTTTCTACATCAAACAGAAACTTTGAAGGACGTCAAGGACCAGGATCTAGAACCTTATTAGCAAGTCCTTTAGTAGCTGCAGCATCTGCAGTAGAAGGGAAAGTAACAGATCCAAGAACGATATTAGTATCATAATAAGGAATTAAAACTAAGTATGTCAGTTCGAGTGATTTTTCTGACAAAGGAAGAAAAATAGTATCGAGAACCACTAAACTTCTCGATACAAATTTTACTCATTTCAATCGTAAAATTCACTCGAAGTGACAAGAATAAATTTAAATTAACTGCCAACTGAATACTGGTAGACTGAATACTTAAAACAATGGCTTACGATAAATTTAATGTATTAACAAGTACAGCATATCCATTACCAACAGAGAATGTAGATACAGATCAAATCATTCCAGCACGTTTCTTAAAAGCGACAGAGCGTAAAGATTTTGATATCAATTTTTTCCGTGATTGGAGATTCAATCAAGATGGAACACCAAAAGCAGATTTTCCTTTAAATAAAGAAATTTATGCAGGTTCTAAAATTTTAGTAGGAGGTAGAAACTTTGGTTCTGGTTCCTCAAGAGAGCACGCAGCTTGGTCTGTGTACGATTTTGGTTTACGCTGTGTAATTTCATCGGCATTTGCAGATATTTTTAAGAATAACTGTTTAAATGTTGGGGTTTTGCCTGTGCAAGTTTCTGCTGAATTTGCAGATACTTTATTTACAGCAATTATGGCGGATCCAAAAACGGAGATAAAAGTTGATTTACCAAATCAAACCGTAACTTTAGTAGCAACAGGAGAATCTGAATCTTTTGAAATCAATTCATACAAAAAAGACAATATGTTAAACGGTTTTGATGATATTGATTATTTAAAAAACATCGAAAACGAAATTGCTGCTTTTGCTGAAACAAGACCATTTTAATTACTAAAAAGTCTTCGACAAGCTCAGACTGACATACTGATTACTAATTGTAATTTGGATTAATAATGTCACACTGAGCTTGTCGAAGTGATTTAAGTTAAGTAGATGACCCAGAGAAAAATTGAAATAATGGATACCACACTTCGTGATGGAGAACAAACATCAGGAGTGTCGTTTTCAGTTTCAGAGAAGTTAACCATTGCAAAATTACTATTAGAAGAACTAAAGGTAGATCGTTTAGAAATAGCCTCTGCAAGAGTTTCTGAAGGAGAATTACAAGCAGTACAAAAAATTACTTCTTGGGCTTCAGAAAATAATCAGTTAAGTAAAATTGAGGTGTTAACCTTTGTTGATGGTGGAAAATCTATTGATTGGATGCTAGAAGCAGGAGCAAAAGTACAGAATTTATTAACCAAAGGTTCTTTAAATCACCTAACACATCAACTTAAAAAAACACCAGCACAACATTTTGCTGATATCAAAGCCAATATTGAGTTAGCTGCAAAAAACAACATTAAAACCAATGTATATTTAGAAGATTGGTCTAATGGAATGCGAAACTCAAAAGACTATGTTTTTGAATATTTAGACTTTTTAACAGCTCAAAAAGTAGAACGTATTTTATTGCCAGATACTTTAGGGGTTTTAACACATACAGAAACTGCTAATTTCATCACAGAAGTTAGAGAAAGATATCCGAATACACACATCGATTTTCACGGTCATAATGATTACGATTTGGGTGTAGCCAATGTTATGGAAGCTGTAAAAGCGGGTGTAAATGGGTTACATTTAACCATAAATGGAATGGGTGAACGTGCAGGAAATGCACCAATGGCAAGTGTTATTGCAGTTATCAATGATTTTTTAACGGATGTAAAAGTTGATGTGAACGAAACTGCTTTAAACAAAATTAGTAAGTTAGTAGAAACATTTTCAGGATTTAGAATTCCTGTAAACAAACCAGTTGTTGGTGCAAATGTTTTTACACAAACTGCAGGGATTCACGCAGATGGAGATAATAAAAATAATCTGTATTTTAACGATTTAATGCCAGAACGTTTTGGTAGAAAACGTAAATATGCATTAGGAAAAACATCAGGAAAAGCAAATATCCAAAAGAATTTACAAGATTTAGGCATCAGTTTAAATGATGACGAATTAAAGAAAGTTACCCAAAGAATTATTGAATTAGGAGATAAAAAAGAAGTCGTTTCTCAAGAAGATTTACCTTATATCATTTCTGATGTTTTAGATAGTGATACTATAGAAAAACGTGTAGTTGTAGAAAATTATGTTTTAGGACACGCAAAAGGAATGAAACCATCTACTACTTTGCAATTAAAAGTAGAAGGTGTACAATATGAAGCACACGCACAAGGAGATGGACAATTTGATGCTTTTATGAATGCATTGCGTAAATTGTACAAAACTCACAGTAAAAAAGATTTACCAGATTTAATCGATTATGGTGTGCGTATTCCTCCTGGAAGTCATTCTGATGCCTTGTGTGAAACCATCATTACTTGGAAAAGAGAAGAAAAAGAATTTATTACACGTGGTTTAGATTCAGATCAAACAGTATCTGCAATTAAAGCCACAGAGAAAATGTTGAATATTATTTAGCTTGAAGTGGGAAGAATGAAGTTTGGTGTTCCTGTCATTTAGAGCGAAACGAAGTGAAGTCGAAAAATCTATTAAATACATAAATAAAAGATCTCTCCATAAAGTCGAGATGACAAATAATTAAAAATATGAAATTAAACATAGCCTTATTAGCAGGAGATGGAATTGGTCCTGAAGTAATAGACCAAGCCGTAAAAGTATCTGATGCAATTGCAAAAAAGTTCAATCACGAAATTAACTGGAAACCAGCTTTAACAGGTGCAGCTGCTATTGATGCAGTTGGAGAGCCTTATCCTGATGAAACACATGAAATTTGTGCTTCTTCTGATGCTGTTTTATTTGGTGCAATTGGGCATCCACGTTTTGATAATGATCCTTCTGCAAAAGTTCGTCCAGAACAAGGATTGTTAAAAATGCGTAAGAAATTAGGATTGTTTGCCAATGTAAGACCAACATTTACGTTTCCTTCTTTATTAGATAAATCTCCTTTAAAAAGAGAACGTATTGAAGGAACTGATTTGGTTTTTTTACGTGAATTAACAGGTGGAATTTATTTTGGTGAAAAGGGTAGAAGAGAAGAAGGAGAAACTGCTTTCGATAATTGTGTTTACACGAGAGCAGAGGTACAAAGATTAGCCAAAAAAGGTTTTGAATTGGCAATGACACGTGGTAAGAAATTATGTTGTGTAGATAAAGCGAATGTATTAGAAACTTCACGTTTATGGAGAGAAACTGTGCAAGCCATGGAAAAAGACTATCCAGAAGTGGAGGTTTCTTATGAGTTTGTAGATGCAGTTGCAATGCGTTTGGTTCAATGGCCAAATAGTTATGATGTATTAATTACAGAAAACTTATTTGGAGATATTTTAACAGATGAAGCATCTGTAATTTCTGGTTCTATGGGATTAATGCCAAGTGCTTCTTTAGGAGCTGAAATTGGTTTGTTTGAGCCAATTCACGGTTCTTATCCACAAGCAACAGGATTAAATATTGCAAATCCTATGGCTACAGTTTTATCTGCAGCAATGATGTTTGAAAACTTTGGTTTACAAGCAGAAGGAAAAGCAATTAGAGATGCTGTAAATGAGGCTTTAAATAAAGGTATCGTTACCGAAGATTTAGCTGATGGTGGAAAATCTTATGGAACATCAGAAGTTGGAGATTGGTTAGCAGAAAACGTTTAAAAATTAGTGTAAGATAAAAAACTCGAAGCTAAGCTTCGAGTTTTTTTATGATTTTATTTAAATTTCTGTCTAAGAAAAGAACTTATCCATTTTTAATTTTTCTTCTTCAGCTAAAGCAGCA
The DNA here is from genome assembly GCF_058147165.1 of Polaribacter sp. 2305UL8-11. NCBI lineage: Bacteria > Pseudomonadati > Bacteroidota > Flavobacteriia > Flavobacteriales > Flavobacteriaceae > Polaribacter > Polaribacter sp. 2305UL8-11. The sequence continues at coordinate 142,722 of NZ_JBYVJW010000004.1, forward strand.
TCAACTAAAATACGTCCACTGTGCTCATCAATTGTAATTTTCTTTCTATTTGCAATTTCTAATTGCACTTGTGGTGGTATTGTAAAGTAAGATCCTCCAGAAGCACCTCTTTCTATAGCTACAACTGCTAAACCATTTTTAACTTTAGATCTAATTCTAGAATATGCAGAAAATAAGTGAGTGTCTAAAGTTTTAGAAAACTCATCAGATTTTTGTAAAAGCAACTCTTCTTCTTTTTCTGTCTCTTTTAAGATGGCATCTAATTCTGCTTTTTTATGACCTAAATGCTGATTTTGCTTTTCTAATTTTTCTTTAGTAGCACCAATTACTTCCATTTTTTGAGCAATTTTTGCTTTGAATTCATTAATTCTTTTTTCAGCTAACTGAATTTCTAACTCTTGATATTCAATTTCTTTAGACAAAGAGTCAAACTCTCTGTTATTTCTTACTTTTTTTTGTTGCTCATCATATTTTTTCATTAATGAGTTAGATTCTTCTATCGCTAATTTTTTATTATTGATATCTGTTTCTAAGTCAGCAACATCTTGGTTTAAATTTCCAATACGTGTATTTAAACCTGCAACTTCATCTTCTAAATCTTCTACTTCTAAGGGTAATTCACCTCTAACATTTCTAATTTCGTCAATTCTTGAGTCTATCAATTGTAAATCGTATAAAGCTCTTAACTTTTGTTCAACCGAAATTTCTTTCTTCTTTGCCATGTTTATATATAATATATGGGATTTGTACTTTTTTCTGATAAAATGACTGCAAAATTACTAAATTTTTTCATAAGATAATCAACCAAAAGGTTTTTTGTAAACTGTTCGCTTTCATAATGTCCAATATCTGCCAAAAGAATACTGTTTTCTGCTTTAAAAAACTCATGATATTTAAAATCTGCACTTACGTAAGCATCAGCTCCAGCTTTTTTTGCGTCAGATATGGCAAAACTTCCAGATCCACCTAAAACTGCTACTTTTTTTATTTTTTTATGTATAAATGCTGAATGACGTACACAATCTGTTTGCATTGTTTTCTTTAAATAAAGTAAAAATTCTTTTTCATCCATTGCAGTAGAAAGTTCACCTATCATTCCCATTCCAATATCTTGATGTACGTTTTCTGTAGTTAAAATTTCATAAGCAACTTCTTCATAAGGATGGTTTTCTTGTAATGATTTTAAGATTTTTGCTTCATTTTTACTTTCAAAAATAACAGAAATCTGAGTTTCCTTTTCAGAATGATTTTTTCCTTTTTCTCCAACTGTAGGGTTTGAATTTTCATTTCCTCTATAGGTTCCTTCTCCTTGTATATTAAAAGAACAATTGTCATAATTGCCAATATTTCCTGCACCAGCTTTAAAAAGAGACTTTCTTAATGTTTCTGCATTATCAATAGGTACAAAAGTGATTAGTTTTTTAATAATCCCTTTTTTGGGAATTAATATTTTTGTATTTTTTAGATGTAAAGTTTCACATATTTTTGCAGAAACTCCATTTTTAGAATTGTCTAATGCAGTATGTGTAGCATAAATGGCAATGTCATTTTTAATCGCTTTTACTACCACTCTTTCTACATAAGAATTTCCATTGAGTTTTTTTAATCCTCCAAAAATTATAGGATGGAAACTTATAATTAGGTTACAATTTTTATCAATAGCTTCATCTATGGTTTCTTCTAATGTATCTAAAGTTACCAAAACTCCAGAAACTTCTGTATTGTAACTGCCTACTAACAGCCCTACATTATCAAAATCTTCTGCATAATTAAGAGGAGCTAGTTCTTCTAAATAATTGGTGATGTTTTTGATTGTCATAAAATAAATTATATGGAAAACCAAAGTTAGCATTTTCCGTCCATCAATCCATAAAAATGACTTATTTTCGTAATAATGAAAATTGTACGTTTTTTATTATTCCCAATTGCCATTATTTACGATATCGTTACAAGAATTCGTAATTACTTTTTTGATATTGGTGTTTTTAAACAAACTTCATTTAAAATCCCAGTAATTGTTGTTGGTAATTTAAGTGTGGGTGGTACTGGAAAAACACCACAAATAGAATATTTAATTAATCTTTTAAAAGATTCTTATAAAACTTCTGTTTTAAGTAGGGGATATAAAAGAAAAACAAAAGGTTTTGTCTTGTTAAATAAAAGACATTCTGCAAAAGATGTTGGAGATGAACCTTTGCAATATTTTAGGAAATTTAAAAATATAAATGTTGCTGTAGATGCAAATAGAGTTGCAGGAATTTCTAAATTAATTTCTGATGAATCTCCAGAAGTAATTTTGTTAGATGACGCTTATCAACATAGAAAAGTAAAAGGAAGCTTTTATATTTTATTAACCAAATACAATGATTTATTTGTGGATGATTTTTTATTACCCACTGGAAATTTAAGAGAAAGTAAAAAAGGAGCAAAAAGAGCAGATGTAATCATTATAACCAAATGTCCAGAAAATCTCGATGAAACCTCTCAAAATAAAATTAAAAGCAAACTAAAGAAATACAATAAAAAAGTTTTCTTTACCTCTATTTCTTATGATGATAGTACTTCTGGAACTCATAAAATTTTAATTAATAACTTAAAAAACTATGAAGTTGTATTAGTTACAGGAATTGCAAATCCTTTTCCATTATTATCGTTTTTGAAGGAAAATAAAGTGCATTTTAAGCACTTAAAGTTTTCTGATCATCATCATTTTACAAATAAAGATATAGAATTGATACGAAGAGAATATTCAATTTTAAAATCAGATAAAAAAATTATTTTAACTACAGAAAAAGATTTTGTAAGATTAGAAGGTAGCTTAAAGGAGCTTTCTTACTTAGGAATTAGAACTGCTTTTTTAAATAGAGAAGAAGAATTTAATACTATAATTAAAAATCATATACTTTAAAACCGGCACTTATAGGATGCCGGTTTCTTTTGATTTGTGTTAGAATGATTGCTTTTAAAGGCAATCCACAAATAATAAGACACTATATTTTTTAGAAAGTCACATATATTTTTTATTTGGTATTATTTTTGATATTTTTGAAGAAACATATACCAAATGAAAAAAATAGTATTGATTCTTACTTCGTTTCTTATAGGTGCAACAACTCATTTTTTAGCTCAAGAAAAGATAAGTGAAAGTGTTATAGAAAAACCTTTTTTAAATTGGGAGGATACTTATCAAAAAGCTTTAAAAAAATCTAAAAAAGAAAAAAAGCCTGTATTAATTTATTTTACAGGTTCAGATTGGTGTGGCCCTTGCAAAGAATTAGATAAAGAATTGTTTCACACAAAAAAGTTTAAAGCTTTAGCAGATAAAGATTTGGTTTTACTAGAAGTAAATAACCCAAGAAATAAAAACTTAGTTTCTCCAGAAAAACTTCAAGAAAATTATAAGCTAATCCGCAAGTATAAAGTTAAATCATATCCAACATTAGTACTTGTAAATAAAAAAGGAAGAATGATTGGTTACAAGAAAGGTAAAATGCTAACAGAATATTACTATCCTTTTTTACAATCTGTTATAGAAAATTATTAACAAAAAACCGAAGCAATTTGCTTCGGTTTTTTTTATTCGATACAAATCGAACTTTTATTTTTGATTGATTACTCTAAACGTAGTTCTTCTGTTAGCTCTGTGTTCTGCTTCTGTACAAGAAACACCATCTGCACATCTGTTTGTTAATCTTCTTTCACCAAATCCATTTGCAGTTAATTGACTAGGATTTACTCCTTTAGAAATTAAGTAGTTTGTTACTGCTTGTGCTCTTCTTTCTGATAAATCTTGGTTACTCTCTTTAGTTCCTCTAGAATCTGTATGAGACTCAATTGCAACAGCTACACCATCTTTTAAGATTGGTAATAAACGAGCATCGATAATTCTTTTTGCTCCGTTAGTTAAAGTAGCACTTCCTAAATTCCAATTAATTGGTAATGGAGTGTTGTTTACCAATTCACATTCTACTTCTTTCCAAGTAGTTAAACCACCTTTATTTACTAAAACTTCTTTAGTAACAGTTTTGTATTTGGCTGGTACAGTAACTTCTTCTTTATAAGCATCTTTTACTAAAACAATTTTTTTAATAGTACTGTAAACAGCAGGAACATCTATAGTTTTTGTAGTTGGTCCTTTAACCATTACTCTTTTAGTATATGTTTTTTCATACCCAGGAACTGGAGAAGAAGTTGTAGAAGCATCTGCATCTAATTTAGTTTGCGGTACTGTTACAAATTGAGCAGGAATTGGCTTGTAACACCAATATCTACAATCATTTGGATCACTAGATTCACAATCTGGGGCTTTCTCACTCATTTCCCAAACAGCAGAGGCTGCTTTTGTTTCTATAACTTTAGAGTCTGGTCTAAAGGTAGCTTTTATAACCCTTAATTTGTTTGCATCTTCTTTACCAACATAAGTTTCTGTTCTAGTTTCCCAAACACTTGGTATAACTACTAATTTTTTGTCTGCTTCTTTTACTAAAACTCTTTCAGTAATTGTTTTGTATGTGGCTGGGTAGGTTATGATTTTTTTGTAAGCAGGCGCAATTTCTATTGTTACATCTTCGTTTTTCCATACTTCTGGAGTTTTACAACGTACATAACATTTTCCTGGTTCTGGGTTTTCTGGTAAGTCTTGACCGAAAGCTACAGCTCCAATCATTAAGAAAAAACCACTAAATAAAATTTTTTTCATAATTAAAATAGTTTTTGATTTATATGTTAGTATGACACTCAATTTTTTTGAAGGTCACAGTAAATATAAAAAAAATGTTAATATTTGTTAATGAAAAGTTAAAGAAGTTTAGATTTTGTTGTAAAATAAGCTTTTAATGATACCATCAGAAAGTCCTATTTTAGGTACATAAATTTTTCTGGCACCACTCCATTTCATTGCAGATAAGTAAATTTTTGTTGCAGGTATAATTACGTCTGCTCTATCTGGATTTAAGCTGAGTTCAGAAATTCTTTCTTCGTAAGACATTTGCTTTAAAAACTGATATTGGGCACTTAAATAGATATAAGAAATAGGTTTTCCCTCTGTTCTACCAGACATTTTAAACAGTTTGTTAATGTTACCTCCAGAACCAATTAAAGAAACCTTTTTTAAGTTTTTTGTATTCTTTTTAATCCATTTTTCTACGTTCGAAAAAATCTCTTTATTTACAGATTTTTTATTGTTTAGTAAACGTACTGTTCCCATTTTAAAAGATTTTGAAGTTACTATTTTACCTTCAGAAAATATAGTAAACTCAGTACTTCCACCACCAACATCTACATACAAATAGGAGCTGTTGCCTACAATTAATTCGTTTAAGTCTGTAGATGATATAATAGCAGCTTCTTCTTTACCTCCAATAATATCAATTTGTACTCCTGTTTTAGCAAGTATTTCTGTAACAACGTCTTTCCCATTTTTAGCTTCTCTCATGGCAGAAGTTGCACAAGCTTTGTATTTTTCTACTCCATGTACATCCATTAATAATTTAAAAGCTTCTAAAGCATTAACCATCCTAGCAGTATTTTCTTGGCTAATAATTCCGCCAACAAAAGCATCTGCTCCTAAACGAATAGGCACACGTACTAAAGAAGATTTTTTAAATTGTGGTTCTTTGTCTTCAGAAACAATTACGTTAGATACTAATAGTCTTATTGCGTTAGAACCAATATCTATAGCACCATATTTTTTTATTTCTAACACAATTTATTATTTATGGTTTTTAGGAAATTCTACCAAAATTGTTTTTCCTCTTCTAATGTTTTTCCAATGTTTCTCTTGAAACTGAATACCAATAACACCACAAGTGGTTACGTGAGCTAGGGGTTTGTCTCCAAATTCATTTACAAATGTATTAATACCATGGTCATGACTAAAAATAATTGCAGAATTATAGCCATCATCTAAAGCATTTACAGTTTTTACCAAGTAGCCATCACTAAAACTGTAAAGTTGTTTTTTTATTTGAAGATTTGTGTGCGGAAACCCAAAGTTTTCGCAAAAAATAACAGCAGTATGCAATGCTCTGTTTGCACTACTAGTTATGAAAACGTCTGGTTTGTCAATTTTTTTTGACAAAATTTTAGACATTAAATGGGCATCTTTAATGCCACGTTTTTTTAGAGGTCTGTCAATATCTTCTATACCAGAGTATTTCCAAGAAGATTTTGCATGTCTAACAATGTATAAGGTTTTCATTAGATGAATGATTGTTGAGTTGTAAATATAAAAATTTATGGTGCTAATCTTTCTAATTTCCAAGAAAAATCTTTTTGTAAAGAATATCTTATTCTATCGTGCATTCTATTGGGTCTACCTTGCCAAAATTCTATAGAAACTGGTTTTACCAAATACCCTCCCCAATGTTTTGGTCTATTAATTTCTTTTCCTGCAAAATTTCTTTCAAACATTTTTAGGTTTTTATCCAATTCTGCTCTAGAGGAAACCACAGTGCTTTGGTTAGAAGCCCAAGCACCCAATTTACTTCCATCTGGTCTAGATTCAAAATAGCCATCAGATAAATTTTCAGCTTGCTGTTCTGCTTTTCCTTTGATAATAATTTGTTGTTCTAAAGCTGGCCAGAAGAAAGATAAACAAATATGGTTGTTGTTTTCTATTGCTTTTCCTTTTTCTGAAGTATAGTTGGTGTAAAAAATAAAACCCTCCCAAGTAAATTTTTTAAGCAAAACAATTCTATTTTTTGGGTAACCATCTTTACCTATGGTAGCTACATTCATTGCATTGGTTTCTTCTACAGTATCAGATTCATCTGCGTTTCTAAACCAAGTTTGAAATAGTTCCATTGGGTTTTCTGGACAATTACTTTCTAAAAGTTCTTGTTTTTCGTAGGATTTTCTATAACTACTCAAATCTTTAGCCATACTTTTTTATTTAAGGGGTTAATTAATTTCTTTTTTTGATGTAAGTAAATATATGCTCTTAGTCCTTAATACGTCTTGCCAATCTACAAAACTTATAGCAGTTATCCATTTTGGATATGCACTATAAACTTTTGTGAGTTTGTAATTTTCTATATGTTGACTAAAAATAAACTTATCATGAATTAAAAAGGCTTTGTGTATGTTGTTCTTTTTTAGATACTCACTAATATTATCAGTCGGTTTTATAACAAGCGAAGTAATATTTTTTGGTCTATAAAAAGATGATTTTAAATCTACTAAAAAATGATAGGTTTCTTTTGATGTTGAAATAACTGTGTTGTTTTTGTTAGAAGTATTTGCATATAAAAAACGATACAATTTTACAGTTTCGTTTGCAGGTTTAAACATCATAAAAATAAGTAATAAACCATTTAAAATTAAAGAAAATCTAAATATTTTCTTATGCCAATTTTTTATTTCTTTATCTAAAAAGTATGTTTTTAAACCATATATAGAAATAAAAACCACTAGGTAAATTATTGGAAACAAAAATCGAATTTCTTTATGGCCAATAAAAGAGTGAACAATAATAAATAATACACTTACCCATATAAAAAGATGCTTTTTTAATGAAAAAAGACCTTTAAAAAAAGAAAGGAATAAAACAATGCTTATAGGTGGTATTGCAGTTAAAAGAAATAAATAAGAATAAGCATAAAAGGGAGAAGTGCCAAAATTAGCAGCTTTGCCATCTATTAAATTTAATTTTATATAATTATAAGGCGCAAAAGTAAATTGATTGTAAAAGAGGCTGTCTAAATAGATGCCTAAAGCAATGACCAATCCTAAAATACTTTTTGATAGTAATATTTTTAAAAGTTTTACTTTTTCTATAATAAGTACATAAGCGTAAATTGCAAAAATGGCTATAGATATTTGGTATCTAAATAGAAAAGAAATACCTAATAACAAACCAATAAGACTAAAATTTAAATAGTTTTTTTGCTTTGTTAATAGTAATATTGATATTAAAAGAAACAAAGCTGCATAATTTTCCGAAGAGAAACGCGCACTAACAAAAGGGATAAACCAAAGTAGTAAAGTGCATGCGTAGAATAGATTTAACCATTTTTTTTCTTTGAAATATTTTTCGCCATAAAATTCATTTAGTTTAACTATTGTAAACCAAATTAAAAGTGCACTAATTATTCTAAATAGTGTAGCAATGTAAAAAGGGTTTTCTAATCCTATAAAATGTAAAAATTTAATACTCACATAAGCAACCCAAGGTTGAAAAGAAGATCTCATTTTTTCATTAAACTCCCAAGGCAAATCAGAACTGTCTATATTGCCTAGTTTGTATTGCGCAAACTCTATAATTTGAAAATATTCGTCTGAATGAAAATGACCAACACTAAAATACGCAGTCGTTAAAAAGATAATTAAAGCAGTATATTTTATTTTTTTTATCATTACTAACGTTCACTTTTAAATAAAAATAATCCAGTAAAAGTTAAAAACCCATTTAAAACTAAAACGAAAAACCCAAAATCAAAATTAAAGTACTTTAAACTGTGATAGCTAATAATAAACGTTAAGATTGGAGCTAATAAGCAAATAGCAGGTACCATTTTGTCTTTAACTTTCAGTTTTGTAAATAAACCAAAAGCATACAAACCTAATAAAGGGCCATAAGTGTATCCTGCTGCTTTAAAAATATTAGCAATAACACTTTCATCTGCAATAAAATATTTAAAAATTAGAATGATGAGAATTAAAACAATAGAAAAGACAACGTGAATTTTCTTTCTAATTTTTTCTTGTAATTTTTTATCTTCTTTTTTATCAATTTCTAAAATATCTATACTAAAAGAAGTTGTTAAAGAAGTTAGTGCAGAGTCTGCACTTGAGTAGGCTGCTGCAATTAACCCTAATAAGAAAAACAATGCTGTTGCTATACCTAACTTACCTTGAGTTGCTATGATTGGAAAAAGCTGATCTTTATGTGCATCAATACCATTTTGTTGTGCAAAATCTGTTAGTAAAACACCCAATGCTAAAAAGAAAAAGTTAACAATTACTAAAACAATGGTAAACCAAAACATGTTTTTTTGAGCGTCTTTTAAATTTCTACAGGTTAAATTTTTCTGCATCATATCTTGGTCTAAACCTGTCATAACAACTGCTATAAATGCTCCTGCAAGAAACTGTTTCCAAAAATAATTTCCAGCATTTACATCATCAAAAAAGAATGTTTTAGATAATTCGCTATCAGCAACATAAGAAAAAATATTGTTAATTTCCATTTTATCAGAAATCGTATAAATACAAACACCAACAGCAATTAGCATAAATAAAGTTTGCAAAGTATCTGTCCAAACAATGGTTTTAATTCCGCCTTTAAAAGTGTACAACCAAATTAATAAAATAGTTATGGAAACTGTTACCCAAAATGGAATTCCATATGCATCAAATAGAATGACTTGTAATACATTAGCAACTAAAAATAAACGGAAAGCGGCTCCAATTGTTCTAGAAAGTAAGAAAAAACTTGCTCCAGTTTTGTAAGAATATCGCCCAAATCTATCTTCTAAATAGGTGTAAATTGATGTTAAATTTAGTCTATAATATAGAGGAAGTAATACCAAACCAATTACTGCATAACCAATAACGTAACCCAAAACCATCTGAAAATAACTCATACTTTGGGCTTCTACCCAACCTGGAACTGAGATAAATGTTACTCCAGAAAGAGATGCACCAATCATACCAAAAGCCACTAAATACCAAGGAGATGAGTTGTTGGCTTTGAAAAAGGTTTTATTATCAGCAGATTTCCCTGTAATGTAAGAAATGAAAATTAACACAGAAAAATAAGCGACAATTAATAGTAAAATGTGAAGTGGTTGCATTGTAAATTACAAATGTTTAATTATGAATTACGAGTTACGAATATAAGTTTTTTGTAGAACAGAAAACAGAGAAAAGAGAATAGAAAACTAAAAAGTTTTTTTTAAAATTTCTTTATTCTTATTTCTTTTGATGTCGTATTTTTGGATTGTGGATTTTTCATCAAAACTTTTAGAAAACGCAGTAAACGAAGTATCGCGTTTACCAGGAATAGGAAAACGAACTGCATTACGTTTGGTATTACATTTATTAAAACAACCTTCAGATAATACCAAATATTTATCTGAAGCATTACTGCATTTAAGAAATGATGTAAAAACTTGTGAAAAATGCCATAATATTTCAGATACTATTTTGTGTGATATTTGTAATAACTCTAAAAGAAACCCTGAAATTGTTTGTGTTGTGGAAGACATTAGAGATGTTATGGCAATTGAGAGTACTTCTCAATTTAATGGTTTGTACCATGTTTTAGGTGGTAAAATTTCTCCAATTGAAGGAATTGGTCCGCAAAATTTACAAATAGATTCTTTGGTAACCAAAGTTGAAAAAGGAGAAATAAAAGAACTTATTTTTGCTTTAAGTTCTACTATGGAAGGAGATACCACCAATTTTTACATCTTTAAACAAATCGAAAAATACGAGATTACAACTTCAACTATTGCAAGAGGAATTTCTGTTGGTGATGAATTGGAATATGCAGATGAGGTTACTTTAGGAAGAAGTATTGTAAATCGAATTCCTTTTGAGCAGAGTATAAAAAGTTAAACTATTCCTCCTCTAAAACAACACTTTTACTCATTTTAACTTTATGCTTTTTAAAAGAATAATAAGCCATAAATGCACTAATTACCATTAAAATTGCTGCCAATAAAAATGGAGCTCCAGCAAACTCAAAAGGAGCATCTTCTTTCGTGAAATAATAAAAAATACCAGTCATTAAAGGAGGACCAACAATAGCAGAAGCACTCATTAAACCTGTTAAAGTACCTTGAATTTCGCCTTGTTCTGTATCTGGAACTTGAATAGAGATTACAGCTTGTAAAGCAGGGCCAGCAATACCTCCTAAACAATAAGGAATTAAAAAGACAAACAACATCCATCCATCAGTAGCAAATGCAAATAGCAACATGCCTAAACTGTATAAAAAGAAACCTACATAAATACTTTTTTCATTTCCTAATCTTGGGTTTATCCATCTAATTAAAACACCTTGCACTAATGCTACCATTAAACCAATCATCCCTAATGAATAGCCAACCATATCTACATCCCAATTAAATTTATACATAGAAAAAAAACTCCAATTGCTTTGTATGGCATGAGAAGCTACATATAAAATAAACATAGATAATACTAAGCCAATTAACTTAGGATACTTTTTTAAACTTAAAAAACTTCCAACAGGATTTGCTCTTTTAATATCAAATGCTCTTCTTTTTTCTTTAGATAAAGATTCTGGAAGTATAAAATAACCATATAAAAAGTTTATAAAACATAAAATTGCGGTCGCGTAAAAAGGGACTCTTGCTCCATATTGTCCCAATAAACCACCAATAACTGGTCCAATGATAAAACCTAAACCGAATGCAGCTCCAATCATCCCAAAGTTTTTGGCTCTGTTTTCTGGTGTGCTAATATCTGCTATGTATGCAGATGCAGTTGTAATACTGGCTCCAGTAATACCAGCAATAATTCGTCCAATAAACAACCATGTAATTGTTGGAGCTAAAGCAAGTAAAATATAGTCTAATGTAAAGCCAAAGAGTGAAATTAAGATAATAGGCCTTCGTCCATATTTGTCACTTAAATTCCCAATAATTGGCGCAAAAATAAATTGAGTAATGGCATAAGCAAAAGTTAACCAGCCACCAATTTTTGCAGCTTCACTAATATCACCTTGAATAAGTTCTTCAATCAAACCAGGAATTACAGGAATGATAATTCCCCATCCAATAACATCAATTAGCATTGTAATAAAAATGAACCCTAAAGCAGCTTGCTTTTTATTTTTTTTCATTAGATGGTTTGAGTTGTCAAATAAAAGAAATATTCTTCAGTTATTCTTCTTTAGAAATGGTTTTGTCTGTAGTTTCTAAAACTTCTTGTTCTGCTTTTTCCCAAGATTTTTTTTCTCTAATTCTTTTGTAAAGTCTAATACCTAGCATTAATAAAATACCAAAAAGAACAATTCCAACAACACCCCAAATCCAATTGATAGCACTTTTTAGAGTGACTAAAAAAACAACTGCGAATAGAATAATTGTGGCAACTTCATTCCAGATTCGAAGTTGTAATGCAGAATATTTTATAATGTTATTTTGTAGTTGTTTATAAATTCTTTGACATGAATAATGATAAAAATAGAGTGCCAAAACAAAAGCTAATTTAACATGCATCCAAGGTTCTGTTAGGTAATAAGGGTTTTTGTATAACATCCAAAAAGCAAAAAAACTTGCCAAAATTGCTGATGGCCAAGTAATGATATACCACAAACGTTTACTCATCAATTTAAATTGAGTTTGTAATATTTTCTTATCTGGCTGTGGTTTTTTTTCTGCTTCTATATGATAAATAAACAAGCGAATAATATAAAACAAACCTGCAAACCAAGTGGTTACAAAAATAATGTGTAATGCTTTTACGTATAAAAAATCCATAGTTTTGTATTAAGTTTCAAAGTTGAGATTTCTCCATAAAGTCGAAATGACATTCGTCCTAAATTTTTATTTTTGCTAACTGCTAACTGCTAACTGCTAACTGCTAACTGCTAACTCCATTTTCTTTCCAATCATTAATCCAAGAAACCATTACATCTACCCAATCATCATTATCATTCATACAAGGTATGTGCTTGTAATCTGTTCCTCCAGCTTCTAAGAAATCCTCTTTTCCTTCCATGGCAATTTCCTCTAAAGTTTCTAAACAATCAGCAACAAAAGCGGGTGTAATTACTGCTAATTTCTTTTTACCTTCGGATGGAAATTTTTCTAACTCAAAATCTGTATAAGGTTTTAACCAAGGATCTTTTAATAATCTAGATTGAAAAGAATTACTATATGTACCTTCTTTTAGCTTTAGTGTTTTGGCGATTTCTTTTGTTGTTTCAAAACACTGATGTCTGTAACAAGTATAATGTGCTACTGAGTTACGTTCACAACAAGAACCATCAATTTTACAATGACTTTTTGTTGGATCTGATTTCTTAATATGACGTTCAGGAATTCCATGATAAGAAAACAATATATGGTCGTAATCAAATCCTTCTAAATGATTCGCAATATTTGCGCTCATTGCTTTGATATAATCTGGCTCGTTGTAAAAAGGAGGTAAAGTATCTAAAATTACATTTGGATAATGTTCTGCTAAAATTTCTTCGGCTTTGGTTACCACAGTTTCATAAGAAGACATTGCGTAATGAGGATATAAAGGCGCTAAAAAGATTTCTGTAACACCTTTATCAACCAAATTTTTGATTCCTTTTTCCATAGACATAGAGCCATAACGCATTGCCAATTCTACAGGGATATCAATTTTTTTAGATACTTTTTCTGCAAACCTTTCTGAAATTACAACTAAAGGAGATCCTTCATCCCACCAGATTTTTTTATAAGCTGCAGCAGATTTTTTTGGTCGAAAGTTTAAAATGATTCCTTTAATTAAAGCATAACGTTTCCAATAGGGGATATCAATGACACGTTCGTCCATTAAAAACTCGTCCAAATACGTTTTTACATCTTTAATTTCTGTAGAATCTGGTGACCCTAGGTTGTTTAATAAAATTCCTTTCATTTGTAAAGTTTCAAAGTTTCAAAGTTTCAAAGTTTTAATGTTGAAAATTTGGAACTTTATTATTTAATTATTTTTTATTATTCTGAACTTGTTTTAAAATAGTATATTTTACTAACCATTAACCATTAACTGATTCGTAACTTCATAAAGCGTTATTGCCAAACTATGTATCACATTCATTGATGAATTTCTACCATACATGGGTATTGCAATAGTTTCATCGACTAAATTAACATTTTCAATTCCATTTCTTTCACTGCCCAAAAGTAAGACGATTTTTTCATGATTTTTAAAATTAAAATCTTGAATATTGATGCTTTTATCAGTAATTTCTATGCCTATTATTGTGTTTCCTTCTTGTTTTAATTGGTTTGTTATTTCATTAAAATTACTGTAAAATTCATAATCAATTTGATTAATGGTATTTCTTGCAGTATTAATTACTTTTCTATTTTCTATAGATGGAGAATTTTTATGAAAATAAATTTTTTCAACTCCAAAGCTCTCAGAAATACGAAAACACATTCCTATATTTTCAGGGGTTCTAATGGCATCACAAACAATAGTTATAGGAAACTTTTTTTGTGAGTTTTCAATATCGTAATGTGTTAGTTGTTTCATAGTTTAACTTAAATTCCAGCAAATGGAGAAGTAGCATTCAATATATAATTAGTTATGATTATTGTAAAAATAATAATTACGATAAAAACCAGAATTGTGATTATAGATCTCCATTTTCTTTTTGACTTTAGTTTTTCTTTAAATGTGCTTAATTCTTTGTCAGAAAATTTAGGGAATTCAAGTTCTGTTTTATTCTTAATATCCTATAAATGACTTTCTATTTTTCTTCACCTTATCTCTTAAGCTTCTTTTATGAGCTTCATTGGCTTTGTTCCTTTTTTGAACTTCAGAAAAATGACCATCTAACATAATTTTATATTTATCTTCTAATTACTGCTAACTGCGACTGTAAGCTGTTTACTGATTTAGGCTCATTACATATTTCTTAGGTGTTGTACCAAACTTCTTTTTAAAAGCTGCAATAAAATGGCTAGAAGTACTATAACCTACTTGTGTACCTACTTCGTTAACATTAAATTGGTTGCTTTCCAACAATCTTCTTGCATGTTCCATTTTATAATCAAACAAAAAACTATACACAGTATCTCCGTAAATTTGCTTAAAACCTTCTTTTAATTTTTTAATGTTCAAACCAATTTCATTTGCCAATTCTTGTAAACTTGGAGGTTCTGCCATTCTATCTATAATAATTTCTTTGGCTTTTCTAATTTTTAAAACATTTTGCTCATCTACTAAAAACGGACAATATTCGCCTTCTACATTTTCGTCTTTTTGAAAATGCAAACTCAGCAACTCGTAAACCTTACCTTTTACATATAAATCTCTAATAGAACTATTTATGTTAGAGTTGATAATCTGTTGTAAAACAATAGAAACTGTGGGTTTTATTTCAGTATCATCATAATACTTTCTATTGCTGTTTTCATCACTTAAAAAAGGAATATAGCCAGACTCTTTAGAAAACAGAGAATGGAACTTTTCAATAGAAATTAATAAAGAAATTAGTGTTGTTTTTGGTTGGTTTTCTAAATGAATAGGTAATGTTCTTTGTGGATTGTACAATAAAATAGACCTTCCATCTAACACATCAAAAGAATATGTTCCGTTATTAAATAAAAACTTAGAATTACCTCTTAAACAAAAATGAATTTGAATAAAAGAGCTACTAATAGTTCTTTCAAAAACTTGTACTTCTTTGCTTTCGTTCTGAAAATGAAGTACATAAAAACCATCTTCTAATGTAATTTCTTCAAAAGTACTTTCTCCGACATTTTTAAACATTGCTTTTTAGGTATTTCAATTTGTTTTTATTTAGAATGATTCTATATAAGAATCGTTCTAAACCTTATCACTACTGCAAAAATAAGGTTTTTTATAAGTTTTTTTAAAAAAAGTATCTAAAAAACATATAACGTTATAAAAAGTACTTTAAGCGATGTTTTTTTTAAAATGAAGTTTTTACTTTTGACCTACTTTTACAATAAGATGCAAGAGGAAAAGCAAGAATACTTTTACAATATTGGGGTTAGTTACAAAAAAGCGGATGCTAACGCACGAGGAAAATTTTCTTTATCTAAAGAAAATCAGAAATCATTATTGATACTTGCCAAAGAAAAAGGTTTTCAAGGAATTTTTATTTTATCAACTTGCAACAGAACAGAAATTTCAGGTTTTGCAGAAAGACCTTGTCAACTAATCGAATTATTGTGCGAGTTTTCTGAAGGAACAATTCAAGAATTTGCTAAAATTTCATTTGTTTATAAAGATCAAGAAGCAATACAACATTTGTTTAGAATTGGTACAGGATTAGAAAGTCAGATTTTAGGCGACTACGAAATTGTGGGGCAATTAAGGCAATCTTTTAAGATGTCAAAAGCATTAAATACTACAAATGCCTATACAGAAAGGTTGGTAAATAGTGTTTTGCAAGCCAGTAAAAAGGTTAAAAACCAAACAAAACTGAGTTCTGGAACCACTTCTGTGTCTTATGCAGCTGTGCAGTATATCATCAAAAACTTACCAGATTACAATTCAAAAAACATATTAGTTTTTGGGTTGGGTAAAATGGGAAAACATACTTGCAAAAATCTTGCAGAATACACACAAAACAAAAAAGTTTGTTTGATAAATAGAACAGAAGAAAAAACAACCGAATTTGTAAAAGAACATGCGTCAATCAGAAAATCTGTGATAGAAAATTTGTCAGACGAAGTCGCAAAAGCTGATGTTTTAATTGTTTCTACTGGGTCAGACAAACCAACAATTACTAAAAAGCATATTTTAGATAATAAAGAGTTGTTAATTTTAGATTTATCAATGCCAGAAAATGTTGCAAAAGAAGTTACAGAGTATAAAGGTGTTTCTTTGGTAAATGTAGATGAATTATCAAAAATTACGCACGAAACTTTAGCAGTTCGTCAACAAGAAGTTCCTTTGGCAGAAAAAATTATAGAAACGCATAAGGTAGAATTTAACGATTGGTTAAATCATAGAAGATTTACTCCTGCAATTGCAGCATTAAAACAATCTTTAGAAAATATTAAAAATGACGAGATTAATTTCCAAAAGAAAAAAATAGCAGATTTTGATGAACATCAAGCAGAGATTTTAACAGCTCGTTTTATTCAAAAAATAACCACACAATTTGTGAAGCATCTTAAAGATGAAGATACTTCTGTTTCACAAAGCCTTCAAGTAATTAATAAGGTATTTCAATCTTAAAAAAAAGATGCAAAAAACGATTAGAATAGGAACTCGCGATAGCCAATTAGCGCTTTGGCAAGCCAATAAAGTACGCAAAGAATTAACTGAATTAGGTTATGACTCTGAGATTATTCCTATAAAATCTACTGGAGACATTGTTTTAGATAAACCTTTGTATGAAATGGGAATTACAGGCATTTTTACAAAGAATTTAGACATTGCCATGTTAAATGGTGATATTGATGTTGCTGTACATTCTTTAAAAGACGTACCAACTGTTTTACCAGAAGGAATTATTCAAGGGGCAGTTTTAAAGCGTGCAAATTATACAGATTTATTGGTATTAAAAGATACAGAAGAATTTTTTGGACAGCCAAATGGTATTGTTGCAACAGGAAGTTTACGAAGAAAAGCAATGTGGTTAAATCGTTATCCAACCCATAAAATTGAGGATTTAAGAGGAAATGTAAATACACGTTTGCAAAAATTAGCAGATAGTGAAACTTGGAATGGAGCCATTTTTGCAGCTGCAGGTTTAGAAAGATTAGGAATAAGAGATAAAGGTGCAATCCCTTTAACTTGGATGATTCCTGCTCCAGCACAAGGTGCAATTATGGTTGCCTGTTTAGAAAAAGACGATTTTGTAAAAGACGCTTGCGATCAATTAAATCATTACGAAACCAAAGTTTGTGTAGGTATAGAAAGAGAATTTTTAAACCTTTTAGAAGGTGGTTGTACAGCTCCAATAGGTGCTTTAGCTTATGTTGATGAAAAAACAGAGGAAATTAATTTTAAAGGAATTTTATTAAAAAAAGACGGTTCTAAAAAAATTACAGTAAATAAAACTGCAAAAATGGGACGTCATCGTTTTTTAGCCAAAGATTGTGCAGATTATGTTATTAATAGAGGAGGGAAAGAACTGATGTTGTCTGACATGGAAGGCGAATCTTTAATAAAACATAAAATATATTCCACTAAAAAATTATCTGAAGCCCAAAAAAAATTATTACCAAATACAATAGGTGTTCAAGACAGCGATTTTATTAAAATCAGATTTAATAGAATTCCATCAAAGGTGATAAAAAACGAGTTAGAAAACGTAATCATTACCAGTCAAAATGGAGTAGAAGCACTGTTAAATTCTTTCACAAAAGATGAAATGAATTTCAAAAATATTTTCTGTGTAGGAAGAAGAACCAAAAAGCTGATAGAAAATAAAATTGGTAAAGTTGCTCACGTTGCAAAAAATGCAAAGAAGTTATCAGAATATTTAACAAAAGAACTGGAGAATAAAGAAGTAACTTATTTCTGTAGTGATGTAAGATTAGATATTTTACCTGCTTATTTAAAAACAAACGATATAGTTGTTAACGAAGTTGAGGCTTACAAAACAATGTTAAGTCCTGATAAAATTGATGATGCTATTTCTGGTGTTTTGTTTTATAGCCCATCAGGAATTGAAAGTTATTTAGAAAAAAATAGCACAGATAAAGTTGCTTTTTGTATAGGAGAAACCACAGCAAAAGAAGCTAAAAAGCATTTTAAAAATGTGCAAGTTGCTAATTTACCAAGTGTAGATAGCGTTTTAGATTTGGTAAAATCTCATTACTCAGAATAGGTAGGAATGTCTCCTCGAGCGCAGTCGAGAGGTTTTATAAATTAGGTCTCGACTGCGCTCGACCTGACATAAGCTAAAATTTATGTTTAGAACAAGAAGATTAAGAAAGACAGAAGGAATTAGAAGATTGGTAAGAGAAACCAAAATCTCTGTAGATGATTTTATATACCCGCTTTTTATTGAAGAAGGAGAAAATATAGAAACAGAAATTGTTTCTATGCCAGGAATAAAACGTTGGTCTTTAGATACAATTTCAAAAGAATTAGATGAAGTTGTAGCGTTGAATATTCCAGCTGTTTTATTATTCGGAATTCCTTCAAACAAAGATGATGAAGGCACAGAAACTTGGAATGATAAAGGAATTATGCAACAAGCCATTCGTTTTATCAAAAAGAAGTATCCAAGTTTATATGTAATTACAGATGTTTGTTTTTGTGAATATACTTCACATGGACATTGTGGAATTATACACAATAATGATGTAGATAATGATGCAACATTAGTAAATATTGCAAAACAAGTCATCTCTCACGCAAAAGCAGGAGTAGATATGGTGGCTCCATCAGGAATGATGGATGGAACCATAGATATGATTCGTCAATCTTTAGATAATACAGGATTTTCAAACTTGCCAATTATGGCGTATTCTGTAAAATATGCATCCGCTTTTTACGGGCCTTTTAGAGATGCAGCAGATTCAGCGCCCACATTTGGAGACAGAAGAACCTATCAAATGGATCCATCAAACAGAGATGAAGGAATGCGTGAAGCCACTTTTGACGACCAAGAAGGAGCAGATATTTTAATGGTAAAACCAGCATTGTCTTATTTGGACATCATCAGAGATTTAAAAAATAATTTTGACAGGCCCATTGCTTGTTATAATGTAAGTGGAGAATATGCAATGGTAAAAGCGGCTGCAGAAAAAGGTTGGATTGATGGAGAAAGAGTGATGATGGAAAGTTTACTATCTATGAAAAGAGCAGGCGCAGATATTATTATTACCTATTTTGCTAAGGAAGCTGCAAGAATATTGAATAAATAAAAAAATGAAGCGAATAATTTTGATCTTTTTTTTTATGACTGGTTTTAATATTTTTTGTCAAAATATTGATAAGGAATTTATTACAGGTAATTGGGTTGTTGTTAAAATCGAAAAAGCTCCGAAAAATTCAGTTTTTGAAGATGTAATTGAAGGATTTAAAACATCGACTTTCGACTTTAAAAATGATGAAACCTTTAATGTTATAACTGAAAATAATTCTCATTTTTCATCTATGATGACCAGAATATTTAAAGAATCTAAATGGAAAATAGGAAAGCTAAATCAGGTTTTAATTGGAGAAAAGAGAGATAAATATTCAAAAATGTTAATTGATGTTTTAATAAAAAACGACGAAGTGTTTTTTGACATAAGTGATAAAGATAGTTTTTCATTAATTTTAAAAGTAGAAAAGATAAAAGGATAAAAGAATAAAATATGAAATTCAAAAAATCAGAAAAATTATATAAAAAAGGATTGAAAAACTTGGTTGGAGCCGTAAACTCTCCAGTAAGAGCCTTTTCTTCAGTTGGTGGAAATCCATTGTTTATTAAAAAAGCAAAAGGAACTAAAATCACAGATGTAGATGGTAATGACTATGTAGATTTAGTACTTTCTTATGGTCCTATGATATTAGGTCACAGACATAAAAAAGTAGAAAAAGCTGCCAAAAAAGCCTTAAAAAAAGGCTATTCTTTTGGGGCATCTACAGAAGCAGAAATCAATTTAGCAAAAATAGTTTGCGATGCTTTTCCAAATATGGATAAAGTTCGTTTTGTAAATTCTGGTACAGAAGCTGTTTTAAGTGGTATTCGTTTAGCAAGAGCGTATACAGGAAAAGATAAAATTATTAAGTTTTCAGGTTGTTATCATGGCCATCAAGATGCATTGTTGGTTGCTGCAGGTTCTGGTTTAGCAACTTTAAGTTTACCAGGTTCTAAAGGAGTTCCTGAAGGAGCTGTAAAAAACACTTTAATTGCAGAATACAATAATTTAGAAAGTGTAAAAAAACACTTTGAAAATGACGATAATATTGCTGCTGTAATTATAGAGCCTATTGGAGGTAATATGGGGGTTGTTATTCCGCAAAATAACTTTCTAAAAGAGCTCAAGGACTTTTTAGAAACCAAAGGAGCATTATTAATTGCAGATGAAGTAATGACAGGTTTCCGTTCTAAATTTGGAGGAGCGCAAGAATTATTAGGAGTAACTGCAGATATTACCTGTCTAGGAAAAGTAATTGGTGGTGGTTTTCCAGTAGGAGCTTATGGAGCAAGAGAAGAAATTATGCAAGAAGTTGCTCCTTTAGGAGGCATGTATCAAGCAGGAACCTTAAGTGGAAACCCTATTGCAATGGTTGGAGGAATTGCAACTTTAACAGAGTTAAAAAAGCAAAATCCTTATGAAAAATTTGAGGAAATTGGTGCTATTTTAGAGGTAATTTTATTAGAAACTGCTAAAAAATATAATGTAGATTTGGTGGTAAATAGATTTGGATCTATGTTAAATCCTTTCTTCACAAATGTAGAAGTAACTAACTTTGAACAAGCACAAACATCAGACACTCAAAAGTTTGCAGTTTTCTTTTGGGAAATGATTAAAAACGGTGTGTTTTTACCTCCAAGTCAGTTTGAAGCTTGGTTTTTATCATCGGCATTAAGTGACAAGGATATTAAAAAAATAGCAAATGCTGTTGATAAAGCGATGTATAAAGTTTCAACTATTTAAAATTATATTTTCAAATAAACCGCAAAGAAGCAAAGGTAGCTAAGAAGTAAAAATGGAATATGTAAGTTCACTTTCTGAAAATGAAATTTCTAAGATCATTGTTGACTGTGCTTATAGAGTTCATAAAACCCTTGGGCCTGGTTTATTAGAAAGTACCTATGAGACTTGTTTATTTTACGAGTTGGATGAAAGAAATTTAGTGGTTGAAAGACAAAAAGTGCTACCTATAGTATATAACAATCTAAAATTAGAAGCTGGTTATAGAATAGATTTATTGGTTGAAAACAAAGTTATAATAGAACTAAAATCTGTTAAAAAATTAGATGATGTTCATACAGCACAAATGATTACCTATTTAAGATTATCAGATTGTAAACTTGGATTATTAATAAATTTTAATGTAAGTTTAATCAAATACGGAATTAAAAGAATAGTGAATAACTTGTAAAACCTTTGCGAACCTTTGCGTCTTCGCGGTTAATAAAATATTATGATAAAAATTAACCGCAAAGACGCTAAGTTCGCAAAGAATAAAAAAACTTAGCGAACTTTTGTGTCTTCGCGGTTAATAAAATATTATGATAAAAAACGATTTATTTTTAAGAGCATTAAAAGGAGAAACTGTAGACAGGCCACCAGTTTGGATGATGCGTCAAGCAGGAAGATATTTACCAGAATTTCAAGAAATTAAAAAGAAATACGATTTCTTTACACGTTGTCAAACTCCAGAATTAGCATCAGAAATTACTGTACAACCTATCAGAAGATATGGTATGGATGCTGCCATTTTGTTTTCAGATATTTTGGTCATTCCACAAGCAATGAATATTCATGTGGAAATGAAACCTAATTTTGGGCCTTATTTACCAAACCCAATTCGTACACAAAAAGATTTAGATTCAGTAATTATTCCTGATATACAAGACACTCTAGGATACGTAATGGATGCCATAAAAGCAACCAAAGAAAAACTAAATGACGAAATTCCGTTAATAGGTTTTGCAGGTTCACCTTGGACAATTTTGTGTTATTGTGTACAAGGTCAAGGCTCTAAAAACTTTGATAAAGCCAAAGAACTGTGTTTCACAAACCCTGTAGTTGCACATTCACTTTTACAAAAAATTACAGATACAACAATTGCCTATTTAAAAGCAAAAGTAGCTGCAGGAGTAAATGCTGTTCAGGTTTTTGATTCTTGGGGAGGCATGTTGTCTCCAGTAGATTATCAAGAATTTTCTTGGCAATACATTCAACAAATTATCGATGCTTTAAAAGATGAAACACCAGTAATTGCTTTTGGTAAAGGTTGTTGGTTTGCCTTAGATAAAATGGCAAAATCAGGAGCATCTGCTTTGGGTGTAGATTGGACGTGTTCAGCAAGAAATGCACGTTATTTATCTGGTGGAAACATCACTTTACAAGGGAATTTCGACCCTACAAGATTGTTTTCTCCACCTTCAGAAATCAAGAAAATGGTTACGCAAATGATTAACGAATTTGGTAAGGATAAATACATTGTAAACTTGGGTCATGGAATTTTACCAAACATTCCTTTAGACAATGCTAAAGCTTTTATAGATGCTGTAAAAGAGTATAAGAGTCCATCTTAAGTTATAAATTTTTCCTGCAAGGTTTCTAAAACCTTGTAGGTATTTTAAAAGAATTTGGGCGTTCCTTAAAGGTCGCGCTTTCCATTATATCTTTTTGCCGAAAAAGCAAAAAGGATGCCATTTCAATCGCTAACGCAAGCCAACGTAAATGATTAAAAACATACTTTCTGGAATAAA
The DNA here is from genome assembly GCF_058147165.1 of Polaribacter sp. 2305UL8-11. NCBI lineage: Bacteria > Pseudomonadati > Bacteroidota > Flavobacteriia > Flavobacteriales > Flavobacteriaceae > Polaribacter > Polaribacter sp. 2305UL8-11. The sequence goes on from NZ_JBYVJW010000004.1 coordinate 165,766, forward strand.
CGCTTATGTAGGTGCTTTTGGTTTAATTTCAAAACTAAAACTTTGGAAATACTTTGCAATTCCAATGGTAATTAGTGTGTTAACAGCAATAATTATTGGTTTTACAGCTTACGGGTTTTCAGACAATATTGGTGTCTTTTTAGCAAAAATTTGGATTTGGGATTGGGGTAAAGACACTGTCACAACAATCACCTCAATTATTGGTGGAATCTTTGTTTTAATAATTGGTTTAATTCTCTATAAACATATTATTTTAGCTTTATCAGCTCCATTTATGAGTCCTGTTTCAGAAAAAATAGAAGTTCATATCAATGGAAATTTAAATCATAACCACAGAAAAACATCTTTTCAAGAACAATTAATAAGAGGAATTCGAATTAATATAAGAAACTTAGGGAAAGAGTTAATAATTACCATCCCAATTTTGTTATTAAAATTTATTCCAGTTGTAAATATATTTTCTAGCATTTTATTATTTTTAGTACAAGCCTATTATGCTGGTTTTGGAAATATGGATTATACCTTAGAACGCCATTTAAATTACAAAGAAAGTATTAATTTTGTTGGGAGAAATAAAGGATATTCTATTGGAAACGGAATCGTTTTTATGTTGTGTTTGTTAATTCCAGTTTTAGGAATTATCATTGTTTTACCATTATCAGTTACAGCTGCATCAGTAAAAACAGTCGAATTACTAAATCATCAAAAAGAAATTTAATGATTGTAAATTTAGGAACATACGAATTACATTTACTTCAAGAAAAAGATTTTTGGAGAATCTGTAATTTTATGGTTGCTAACGAAGATCGATTTAAAACCTATTTTTCATCAACTTTAGCACAAAATCTAACTCCAGATTTATCTTCCAGATTTGTCAAAGAAAAGCTCAAAAAGATTCAAGAGAAAGAAGAATTTGTTTTTGTTTTAAAAAATGGTGAAGAAAGAACTATTGAAGGGATTTTTTATATCAAAGAAATCGACTGGAAAAAGCTGCAAGGAGAATTAGCTTATGCAATTGGTTATCAAATAGAAGGTAAAGGATTTACAACCAGAGTTATAAAAGAGTTAACTAAATATGCCTTTAAAACTTTAGGATTAAAAACACTTCAAATCATTACACATAAAACAAATGTGGGTAGTGTTAAAGTTGCTGAAAAATGTAATTTTAATTGGGTTAAAAGACTAAAAAAATCATTCACACCTCCAGGTTCTGAACCTTTAGATATGGAGTTGTATGAATTGAATTGTCCTGCAAAGCTTTAGAACTTCCTGCAAGGTTTTAAAAACCTTGTAGGTTTATTAAAATATAAGAATATGAAGTTAGAAATATTAGAGAAAGATAGCTATTATCATATCTATAATAAAGGTATTAATGGAGGAGTAATTTTTGAGAGTGATGAAAATATGCGTTATTTTTTAGCTTTAGTCGGAAAATACTTTTCTAAAAAAATTACAATTTTATCTTATTGTTTGTTACAAAATCATTATCATTTCTTAGTAAAAATAGATTGTGATGGAGAAAATGCAACTCAAATATTATCTAATTTATTTAATGCCTATGCCAAAGCTTTTAATAAGCAACAAAATAGAACAGGAAGTTTATTTGAAAAACACTTTAAAAGGAAGCATATCTCTTCTGATGAATATTTAATAAATACTATTTTATATATTCATAAAAACCCCGAACATCATAATTTAATTTCTGATTTTTCTCAATATAAATTTTCATCTTATAAAGATATTGTTGCAAAAAAATCGAATATAATATCGATTAATGAAGTTGTAAACTTATTTGATACTATTGAAAATTTTACTTTCTGTCATAAAAATACAGAATTTAATTTTTTTGATAAAAATAAAGATACCTACAAGGTTTTGGAAACCTTGCAGGAAAAAGTAACCTTGCAGGAAAACAAAATACCTATGAAAGATAAATTTTATAAATACATAGAAAACTTACAAAATATCATAACTTCTAAATTAGAAGAAGTAGATGGTGTTGCAAAATTTCAAGAAGACAATTGGAAAAGAAAAGAAGGTGGTGGAGGTAAAACACGAGTGATAGAAAATGGAGCTATTTTTGAAAAAGGAGGAGTCAATATTTCCAAAGTTTTTGGCGAATTACCAGAAGCGTTAAGAAAACAATTTGGTGTAAAAGAAGGTAATTTCTTTGCTTGTGGTTTGAGTTTAGTTTTACACCCAATAAATCCTTTTGTGCCAACAGTACACGCAAATTGGCGTTATTTTGAAATGTATGATGAAGATGGTAATATTGTAACCCAATGGTTTGGAGGTGGTCAAGACTTAACTCCATATTATCTGTTTGACGAAGATGCAACACATTTTCATACAGTTTGTAAAACTGCTTGTGATAAACACAATTTAGAATTTTATCCAAAATTCAAAGAAACTTGCGATAACTATTTTTGGAATGCTCATAGAAATGAAGCACGTGGAATAGGAGGTTTGTTTTTTGATTATTTGAAAGAAACAGAAAAGTATACAATAGAGGACAGATTTAATTTTGTGACGGAAATCGGAGATAGTTTTTTAAAAAGTTATATTCCAATTGTTAATAACCGTAAAAATATTCCTTTTAAAACACCTCATAAAAATTGGCAAGAAATTAGAAGAGGTAGATATGTAGAGTTTAATTTGGTACACGACAGAGGAACATTATTTGGCTTAAAAACAAATGGAAGAATAGAAAGTATTTTAATGAGTTTACCACCAACAGTGCAGTGGAAGTACAATCATTATCCAGAAAAAGATTCTGAAGAGGCAAAATTATTATACGTTTTAGCAAACCCAAAAGAGTGGGTTTAAAAAAATAGTAATTAGAAAATTATATGTTTTTTCTATTTTTAGTTATTAACAAGTTAAGTTTTGTTTTATTAACAATTTGTTAATAACTATAGTTTTTGTCTAATTTTTCATTTATAAAAAATTATAATTTAGTGTAGAATGAATTACTCATAATAAAATATGAGTGAAAAATTTAAAACTAATAAGATGAAAAATTTATTATCCCTAGTAACTATTTTTTTATGTTGTACAAGTTTTGCTCAAATTAATAAAATAGAAACCTACAAGTTTAGTCAAGATTTTGGGCAAATTATTCAAGATTTATCTGATCATTATATTTATTTAAAAGATAAAAAGACAGATTTTAATTGTGTAATGCAAAAATACTCGAAAGTTATTTCTAGAGTTAGAACAAACCAAGAAAAAGTACTTTTCTTTGAATACTTACTTAATGAGTTTTATGATAATCAACTCATATTAAATACTACAACAAAATCTTCTTTTAGATTGTACTCTCCTATATACGTAGCATTAAAAGACGGTAAATTTTATATTAAAAATGTTTGGTCTTCACAAATAAAAAAACTTGATAAAAATATTGTTGGAGCAGAAGTTGTAAGTTTTAATAGTAAAAACTTTGATAATGTTATCGATAATTTTCCTACTCAATGCTCTAATAAAAGTATATCTAAAGTTAGAGAGTGGATTGCTAACAAAGTTATAGCAGGCAGATATAATGAGTCTAGAATTTTAACACTAAAACTTGTAGATGGTAAGAAAATAAGTTTAAATATCGATAAAATTAAAATAAAAAAAGATAAAAAACTATTATCTGTTTCTATAAAAAATGGAATTGCAATTATAAAAATTAACAATTCTCTTGACAATAATAACTTGGTTAGACATTTTGATAATCAGTTAAATTCACTTTTAGATACCAAAGGTTTAATTTTAGATTTAAGAAATACTGTTAGTATTGGTAATTCTTACACTGCAAGAGCTATAATGAGTAGATTTATAAGTAGAGAACAATCTTACCAAAAACATGTAACTAAAGAAAAATATGGCAGTAGCCCAGAAGTTTCTAAAAGTTGGTTAGCACATGTAAGTCCAAGAGGCGTCCAATACAACAAACCATTGGTTGTTTTAGTAGGAAGATGGACAGGTAGCGCAGGCGAAACTATTGCAATAGGTTTAGATGGTATGAATAGAGCTAAAATAGTAGGAACAGAAATGAAGAAGTTAACAGGAACTACATCAGATTTTTCTTTTATAAATCGCAACTATACTTACAAATTATCTAAAGATAAATTGTATCATATTAATGGTGTGCCAAGAGAAGATTTTGTGCCAGAGTTTTATGTAAATCAAATAAATTCATTGAATGACAATGTCTTAGAAAAAGCCTATAGTTTGTTTGAGGTTAAAACCAATAGTAATTTTGTTGTAGAATCAGAAACGACTAATACTATTGTTTCTAAGATTGATAAATAATTAATTTTTTCAATTACCTAAAAATAAAATTCATTTATTCATGTAATTTTGGATTTAAAAAGTAAGTTAATTCAAGGTTAACAAAAGGTGTTTTTAAGTCATTAAAAAAACATTTTCTTACTTTTGAGAATGCATAAAAAAATTAGACTTCTAATTATTATATCAATATTAGGTTTACTCTCTTTGTCCTTAATCCAGGGTTATTTAATTAATAATACTTACAAATTAAAAAAATCTGTTTTTATTTCTGATACTAGAAAATCTATTTCTAGGTTAGATGATTTATCTCCAAGATTAGACAAGCTTAATGATAGTTGGCAAGATAATTTTCTAAACCTTTTGGCAGATTATTATGTAAAAAGTATAACTAAAAAAGATGTTTTAGAAAACCTAAAATCCTATACAGACTCTATAAATAGCAACTATATTGCATCTTATGAAAAAGAATTAAAAGAAAAAGAAATTGGATACGATTTAAAATTTCAAAAAATTGTAAAAAATATTATTGTCTTAGATAGTGCTGGTGTAAAAAATGATACCGTTTTTTCTTCAGCAAAAACACCTTCTTTTCATTTATTAGGGCAAAAATTTAGCATAGAAGATGGTCATAAAGTAAGCAATTCTATGTGGATGACAGAACATACTTTTGATAGAAAAGTAGATGGAAAAATGAAATCAATTACATATAATCTTCAGTTTGAAACAGAAGATAGAATGAATATTGATGGTTGGGAAAGAATTGTTTTTGGAAGAATGGCAAGCTTACTTATCATTTCAATATTTATCTTTTTATTAGTTTTTGGTTTACTTTATTACTCTATTAAAAGTTTTATAACTCAAAAAAAAATAGCAGATATAAAAACAGACTTTGTAAACAATATTACACACGAACTAAAAACACCACTTTCTACATTAACATTAGCAACAAAAATGTTGCAAAATGATCAAAAAGTTTTAGTTTCAAAAACCTCTAAGAATATTATCAATACAATAGAAAGACAAAATATAAGATTGCAAAAATTAATAGACCAAGTTTTAAATAACTCTTTAGGTTACCAAGAAATTAAATTGAATAAAGAAGTAGTAAATGCAACTGATTATTTAAACATGACTATTGATGATTTTGAACTTTCTTTAGATTCAAAAACTATACAAATCAATAAAAACATCAATACAAATACCAATATTTTTATTGATAAATTTTATTTTGCAACAGCAATTCTTAATATTTTAGAGAACGCTGTAAAGTATGGAAAAGAAGATTTAAAAATTAATATTTTAGCAAATATTAAAGATGATTTTCAAGTTTCGATTTCCGATAATGGAATAGGAATTCCTAAGAAAGAAATTCCATTTTTATTCGATAAATTTTACAGAGTTGGTAATAAAGAAATTCACAACGTAAAAGGTTTAGGCTTGGGGCTATATTACACAAATCAAATTATAAAAGCACATCATGGTAAAATTTTAGTTGAAAGTGAACAAGAAAAAGGAACAACTTTTACAATTATAATTCCATTAAAAAATGATTGAAAACAAACATATTTTATTAGCAGAAGATGATGCTGATTTTGGAAGTATTTTAAAACAATATTTAGAAATGTCTGGGTTTTCTATTGAGTGGGCAAAAGATGGAGAAGAGGCTTTAGAATTGTTTAGAAAAGGGAGTTTTAATATTTGTGTTTTAGATGTAATGATGCCAAAATTAGATGGTTTCTCTACAGCAGAAAAAATCATAGAAATCAATCCAGAAGTTCCTTTTATTTTTTTAACAGCTAGAAAAATGAAAGAAGATAAGCTAAAAGGTTTAAGATTAGGTGCAGATGATTATATTGTAAAACCTTTTGAGGCAGATGAATTGGTTTTAAGACTCAATAATATTTTAAAAAGAAGTCAAAAAGGTATAAAATCTACTATTTCTGCTGAAGAAATTATTACAATTGGAAACTATAAATTCAATACAAAAAGATTAGAGCTTCAAATAAATAACAATTTACAAAGGGTTACAGAAAAAGAGGGAGAATTAATAAAATTTTTATATCAGCATAAAAATCAACTGCTAAAAAGAGAAGAAATTTTAAATGCTGTTTGGAAAAATGACGATTTTTTTTCTGGAAGAAGTATGGATGTTTTTATTAGTAGATTAAGAAAGTATTTTAAAGAAGATACTTCCATTTCTATAGAAAGTATTCGTGGAATTGGGCTGGAATTTAAAATATGTTAACAACCAGTTTAGTTAACGTTAATGCTGGGTTAATGAGTTGTAAATCTTCGTTTTAAGAAATTAATCATTTTACATTTGTATCATAATTAATCTAAAAAACACACATTATGAGAACAGTATTTTTAACAGCAGTATTTGCACTATTTTTAGGAAACAGTTTTTACGCACAAAAAACACCTACACCTCCAAAAACAACAACCACATCATCATCAAAAACTACTTCTTATTCAATTACTTTTGATACTGATGATTCAGAAGATAACTCATCAGTATCTATTAAAAGAAATGATGATATTTATAAGTTTAATGCTAAATTTCACGAAAGTAAAACAGGTAGCATTAAAAAACTTTTATTAGACAAATTAGGAAAATCGAATTTAAAAATTGATGGTGATACATATAGATGGACAAAAACTGAAAGAGGAGAGAAGTTATACGATTGCAAATTAACAGATAACTCTTTAAAAATTTATGTTGATAAAGAATACGCAAATTCTAAAATTGTAGATATGATGGATGAATTTGGAACTATCTTAAAAGATGCAATTTCTGGAACAGATTCAAAGAAAGAAGCCAAACAAAATGCAGAAAGAGAGCTAAAAAGAGCAGAAAGAGAATTAGCAAGAGCCAAAAGAGAATTGGAAAGAGCCAAAAGAAAAATGAAGAATTCTAACTAATCAAATATTGAATTATATTTATTTTATAAGCTAAAAATAGAGTTTTTAATCACAAAAATTCATTTTTAGCTTTTATTTTTAAGAATAATTTAAAAATGTTATTTTTTTTCAATGATTTTTCAAGATAAAAATTGATGAAAAATCAACCAATTTTAGTATTTTTGCAATCTGAAAAATCAGATAAAAATGGCAAGATTTGAATTAAAGTTACCAAAAATGGGAGAAAGTGTTGCAGAAGCAACAATAACTTCTTGGTTAAAAGAAGTTGGTGATACCATTGAATTAGATGAAGCTGTTGTAGAAATTGCTACAGATAAAGTAGATTCTGAAGTACCTTCTGAAGTAGAAGGCACTCTAGTAGAGGTTTTATTTGAAAAGGATGATGTAGTTGCTGTTGGAGAAACCATAGCTGTTATAGAAACTGAAGGAGAGGAAACAAATTCTAACAATAATAAAGAAGTCATTTCTAAAAACAATGTCATTGCTAGTGAAGTAGAAAAATCTTTAGAAAATCAGGTTGAAAAAGCTGCAGAAATTGTAGCTACTCCTATTGCTAAGACATCAGAATCTGGCAAATTTTATTCCCCTTTGGTAAGAAATATTGCGCAAACAGAAGGTGTTTCTATGCAAGAATTAGAGAGTATTGCTGGTTCTGGTAAAGACAACAGAGTAACCAAAGAAGATATTCTTTCTTATATTGAAAACAGGGGCAATTCTACTGTTAGTCCTAGCGAAGTTCAAAAATCTGAACCTGTAGAGAAAACACATACTAAAAAAACAGAAAAACCAGTTGCAAAAGCAGCACCAGTATCTGTTAATGGTGGTGACGAAATTGTAGAAATGAGCAGAATGGGTAAATTAATTGCCAAGCACATGGTAGATTCTGTCCAGACTTCTGCACACGTACAATCTTTTATAGAAATAGATGTTACCAATATTGTAAAATGGAGAAATAAAGTAAAAGATGCTTTCTTAAAAAGAGAAGGAGAGAAGTTGACTTTTACGCCAATTTTAATGCAAGCCATTGCAACAACAATAAAAAAATATCCTTTAATCAATATTGCTGTTGATGGAGATTCTATTATTAAAAAGAAAAATATTAATTTAGGAATGGCAGCTGCTTTACCAGATGGAAATTTAATTGTACCTGTAATTAAAAATGCAGATCAATTAAATTTAGTGGGTATGACAACTGCTGTAAATGATTTGGCAAACAGAGCAAGAAACAATGCTCTAAAACCAGATGAAATACAAGGAGGAACCTATACTGTGACTAATGTTGGTAGTTTTGGTTCTGTTATGGGAACTCCAATTATAAACCAACCACAAGTAGCAATTTTAGCATTAGGAGCTATTAGAAAAGTTCCTGCAGTAATTGAAACTCCAGAAGGAGATTTTATAGGAATTAGACAAAAAATGTTTGTTTCTCATTCTTACGATCATAGAGTAGTAAATGGTGCTTTAGGTGGTATGTTTATTAAAACCTTAAAAGAAATTTTAGAATCTTGGGATGTAAATCAAGATTTTTAATTGTAATTAGCTAATAAATAGATTAAAAAGAGGCTGTCTTAAAAGTATTAAAATTGTCATTTCGACTGTAATGGAGAAATCTTATTTGTTAAAAATCAATTATATAGATTTTTCGACAAAGCCTGTCTTGAGCGAAGACGAAAGGCTCAAAATGACAGCTAAATTAACTTTTTAGACAGCCTCTTTTTTTTATGGATAAAGTAATGTTTTTATAAAAAGTAAGCGCCGTTTTTTACAAAACGACGACTTACCAAGTAAACTAATAAAACCAAGTATTAGTATCTATATCAGAAGTTAGCTTTCTGATAACTTTTTATTCTGAATAGGGTTTATGATTAAAACTCAATACCCTTTTTAGTTTCCATTTGTTATTTTCTAAAATCCAAAGATGTGTAAAATCTGCAATTCCTTGAGTTTTAAAAACCCCATTTATTTTTTGTTGAAACGTGTGTTTTCCTTTTTGAATAGCACCATAAAGTTGTCCATTATTTTTTAAAGGAAAAACTTCTAAAGAATTATTAACTAAGTTTCTTTTGTTGTAGCCAGGCTTAGAGCAAACATTGTTTTTAACAGCTTTTAAAAAACCTTCTCTATTTTGTATCCCAGCAATATCATGATAAAATTCAAAATCTTTTGCTATTATAGGCTCTAATTTTTCAACTTCACATAAGTTAAAAGTTCTTTCAAAAATAACACTGTCTTTTGCTTTTAAGGTTTTAAACAAATCTGAATTTTTACTTACTTGCGCATTTGTGAATAAGGTAAACAAAAGCATTGCAATAAAAAGTAGCACTTTAAATAGAAAAGACTGTTTTACAGGTTCTAAAAATGAATTCATAGTAATTAGGTTGGTTGTTTTTAGAAATCTTGAGGCTGTTACCAACCTCAAGAATTCAGGTTTTGGTTGATTGATGTAGTGTTTATTTTTTAGAGACATCTCCTCCAGAAGAAGATTTTTTATTCACTTTTGTTGGGTTTCCTTTAAAGTCGATATCTCCACCACTTGTTGCTTTTGCATCTAACTTTTCTGATGCATAAATATTAATATCTGCACCACTTGTTGCTTTTGCAATTACGTTTTGGCTTTTTAAATTATAAGCCTCTATAGAAGCACCACTTGTAGCACTAGAAGCATGATTGGTGGTTGTACCAGATATTTTAATATCAGACCCACTAGTAGAACTTGTTTCTACACTTGTTGCATTTACAGAAATCCTAATATCTGCACCACTTGTTGCAGAAATCGAGATTTCGTCTGTTTTTATGGTATCTTCTCCGTAAACGTCACTTCCACTTGTGGCTTTTAAAGAGTTTAGTTGTGTTACAGTAACATAAACTTTTCTAGCTTTTGCTCTCCATATATTTTTTTCTGAATATACTTTTAAAATTCCATCTTCTACTTCTGTGATAATAATATCATGTAGATTTTCGTCTGCTTCTACAGTAATTTCAGGGCTGTTACCTTGGCTTATATAAAGGTCTATTCCAGTACTTACTTTTATGCCAGTAAAATCTTCATTCGCTTTTCTTTGTTTGGTAATAACGTTTCTATCTCCATTTATTCTATTAAACATATCTACTCCACAAGAAGTAAAAAGGGTTGTAATAAATAAGATTGCAATTGTTTTTGTGACTAAATTTTTCATGAGTTTTTGGTTGTTTTTAGATTGTAAATGTCTCTTAATAGACGCTTAAAATCAAAGTTAGGTTACTCAATTGTTGATTTTTATAACTAAATTGTATTAAATTGCTTCTTCTTTGAGAATTTCGTCTTCTTCTTCTTCAATACAATCTGTACATTTTAAAACATCTTCTGTCATTATAAAATAATGGTTTGCCATATCTTTATCATATATATCGCTTTCATTATCAACTCTATATAAGAAGTTCTTTGTAGAGTTGTCAAAATAAACAGCTGTGTTTTCTGGTAAGTAAAATGTTATTTGTATTTCTTCATCTTTCCAAATATTTTTAAATTGAGACAAGAAGAAAGCATCAACAGTTATTGTTTTTCCATCAACGTTAATATTGTGTTTTATTTTCTCAGCATTTTTTTCTGCATTAAACCTACTTTTTCCACGAGATTCTTTCTGAACTACATAGTAAGCATCTTCAGAATTACTCTTTTTAACATCTACTTTAATGTTATTGGTGTATATCATTTTCTCGTCATTCACTTCAACTTCATACTTACGAGAAGTTCTTCTTAAATTAGGTTGATAGTGAATATCATCATCATTGTACATTTTTAAAATCAAAGTATCGTTAGCAACTATATTTAAAGGTTTTTTCTTAGTACTTTCTCCATAATTTGCATGAGAAGTACCAAACTCTAAACCAGTAAAAATGATGGCTAATAAAGCTACAATCCATATACCTAATAAGGTTAAAGAAGTAGGTTTACTTATTTGTTTTACGCTACTAGATAATATTCTTAAACCTAGTACAAATAAAACTACAAAAGGGATGCCTACTAATAAAAATGCAGCCAATGTTAATAACCAACTTGGTAATGTTGCATCATAGAAAAATGGTGGATATTGTAAAATTTCTCCATCAAAATCTAAGAATTCTAAACTTCCTACAGAAAACCCTCCAATAATTAGAGATAAAATAACAGCAGCAGCTACAAAAACTAAAATTGCGCCAATAAACTTTCCAATTACTTTAAAAAATACTAAAATAATTTTACCTAAAGTGTTTAAAAAATCTTGTAGTCCGTTATTTTTTTTTGTCTTTCCCGAAAAAGTTTTACTCATTTTTTCTGAAAACTCATTAGCACCATCTTTTAACTTTTCTGATGCTTGGTTTGCCACATTTCTAACATTTTCAGAAACATTGTTAAACTCGTTTCTAATTTTTCTTTCAATATTATCTATGTTTACAGGTTCTCCCTCCATTTGCAACTTCTCTGCAGTAGTTTTAGCTTCTGGTAGTAAAATCCAAAGAATGATATACAAAAGAATTCCAAAACCTGCACCAAAGAATAATGCTAATAATCCTAGACGAATCCAGATTGGATCTACATCAAAATAATGTGCAATTCCAGAGGCAACACCACCTACAAATTTATCATCTGGGTCTCTAAATAGTTTTTTTCCAGAAGCGCTGTTTCTTTTATAAGAGTAGCTAGAGTCGTTGTAAGATTCTTCTGCTTCTGCATAATCTTCTGGTTGTCCCATTATTACAATAATATCATCTATATCACCTTCATTTACAACTTGTCTTGCATCTGTTATTTTTTCTGATAAAAGCTCACTAATTCTGGCTTCTATATCTGCAATAATTTCGTTTTTTCCTTGGGGATCATCACTTAAAGACCTAGAAATGGACTCTAAGTATCGTTTTAATTTTTGATAGGCAACCTCATCTATATGGAAGAAAAATCCGCCTAAATTTATATTTATTGTCTTATTCATTTGTAGTTGATTTTTTACTAGTTACTTGGTTTACTGCTTTTACTAAATTACTCCATGTTTTGTCTAATTCTTTCAAAAACATGCCTCCGTTTTCGGTTAAAACGTAATATTTTCTTGGTGGTCCAGAAGTAGATTCTTCCCATCTGTAGGTTAATAATCCTGCATTTTTAAGGCGGGTTAATAACGGATATATGGTGCCTTCTACCACAATCATTTCTGCACTTTTTAAAGTTAAAAGAATTTCAGAAGTATATGCATCTCCTTTTTTTAAAATAGATAATATGCAATATTCTAAAACACCTTTTCGCATTTGTGCTTTTGTGTTTTCTATCTTCATTTATTGTGTTTTATAATTCGACCTAATCTTCTTATTACAAGGATAGAAAAGGTTTTAATTGTGTTGTTTTTAATTTTTTGTTTTCAATGTATATGTATTTTTTACGGTGTTTTGAATAATTTTTATTTTACAAATTTTATTGTAAAAGGGTATTTATAATTTTCTCCTTCTTTTGCTTTTAAAGAAGCAATAATAACCAATGCAATACCTATAAGATAAACGATTCCTGCAATAGAACCAAAACCGATAAAACCAAAAATGTTATGAAAATCTAAATCAATATTAATATGATGATTAAAATTGTCCCAATTTCTAAAAATAGAGCCAAAAGCAAAAGGTATAAATGCAATTGTTAAAAGAAATACATATAAAGTATAACTTAAATTAAAATTAACAGCTTCTTTACCTTGCTCGTCTAAAAAAGCACTTCTGTCTTTTAAAGTTTGCCATGCAATTAATGGTGCTACTATATGGCCAAATGGAAATACAAAACCTGCAAAAGCAGATATATGTAATAAAAATGCATTGGTTTCTTCGTTATTTTTTTTCATGGTTTTAATTGTATATAATACTTTCTTATGCAAATATATGTCTTAAAAAAGGTATTATGCAATACATAGTACTATAATTAACATTTTATTAACATTTTATTTTTTTTTATTTGTATGCAAAAAAATGGTAAATTGCCAGTAAATTCAATACTTATGAAGATTACTGCATCTAAAATTAATACGTTTATGTTTTTTAAACTACCTTTAGGTTGGTGGTCTGGAATGAGAGTAAAGCAGCTTACAGAAACGAGTGCTTTAGTAAAAATTAGGCATAAATGGATGAATCAAAATCCATTTAAAAGTATGTTTTGGGCGGCTCAAGGTATGGCTGCAGAAATGAGTACAGGTGTTTTGGTTATGAAAGCAATTGAAGCATCTCAAAAAAAAGTATCTATGTTAGTTACGCATCAAAATGCAAACTTTTTTAAAAAAGCAACAGGAACGATTTTATTTACTTGTAATGGAGGAAATGAAATTGCAGCAGCAATTCAAAAATCTATAGAAACAAAAGAAGGGCAAGTAATTACGCTCACTTCTGAAGGAAAAAACGAAGAAGGAATTGTAGTTTCTAGGTTTCAGTTTGAATGGAGTTTAAAAGTAAAATAATACTTACTTTTTATAAATATAAGGTTTTGGTCTTTTCTCATTATAGTCACAATCTTGAAAAATACCACAAGATACAGTTGTTCTTGCTAAAGATTTAGTAACTTGAAATGGTTTGGAAAACGCTTCTATCTCTGGAGTTAAATATTTCACAATCAATATTTTTATATAAATTTTAAATTCAAAAATAAAAACTTTTAAAAGTAGTATAAGTTAAAATATTAATAATTTATACATTTAGTTTGTAACAAAATTAATTTTAATCCTTCTAATTAGTATAAAAAATAAATTATGTATCAAGATAGAATCCCGCAAAAAACAAACAGAACAACAAACGCTCACGAAATTGATTATAAAATTTTTGGAGAAGAAATGCAATTTGTAGAAATTGAGTTAGATCCACAAGAAGGTGTTGTTGCAGAAGCTGGTACTTTTATGATGATGGATGACCAAATTAAAATGAATACAATTTTAGGTGATGGTTCTAACCAAGAAAAAGGAATTTTAGGAAAAATCTTTTCTGCTGGAAAAAGAATTTTAACAGGAGAAAGTTTGTTTATGACCGTTTTTACTAATGATGGAATAGGAAAAAAGCAAATTTCTTTTGCATCTCCTTATCCTGGAAAAATTATTCCTATAGATTTGGCTGAGTTTGGTGGCAAATTTATCTGCCAAAAAGATGCATTTTTATGTGCTGCAAAAGGGGTTTCTATCGGAATTGAATTTTCTAAAAAATTAGGAAGAGGTTTGTTTGGTGGCGAAGGTTTTATCATGCAAAAAATGGAAGGTGATGGTTTAGGTTTTATTCATGCTGGAGGAACAATGGCAAAAAAAGTTTTAAAGTCAGGAGAAGTTTTAAAAGTAGATACAGGTTGTATTGTCGGTTTTACTCAAACTGTAGATTATGATATTGAGTTTGTAGGAGGAATTAAAAATACCGTTTTTGGAGGTGAAGGTTTATTTTTTGCTACTTTAAAAGGCCCAGGAACTGTTTATGTACAATCACTACCATTTAGCAGATTAGCAGGAAGAGTTTTAGCTATGGCTCCAAGAACTGGTAAGGGTAGTAGAGGAGAAGGTAGTGTTTTGGGTGGAATAGGAGATTTGTTAGATGGCGATAATCGTTTTTAATAAATCGTAAACCTAACTAATACCAACGTTTCTTTTTCTTTTTAGACGCTTCAGATTTTCTTCCTTTTTTGTGTTTACTAATAGTGTTTGGTTGCTTCTTTTTATGCTTTGGTTTTACTACAGGATAAGGATGCTCTTCAATAACCTTAATTGGTTTTTCAATTAAAGCTTCTATTGTTTTTATGTAGTTGTTTTCGTCTGGAGAACAGAAAGAAAATGCGATTCCAGATTTTCCTGCTCTACCAGTTCTACCAATTCTATGTACATAAGTTTCTGGTATGTTTGGAATATCAAAATTTATAATAGCATCTACATTGGTAATATCTATACCTCTTGCAGCAACATCTGTTGCTATTAAAATATGTGCTTTTTTCTCTTTAAAATCTTCAATGGCTTTATTTCTAATTTGCTGACTTTTATCTCCATGAATACTGGTTACTTTATAGCCATTTTTAAGTAAAGTTTGTTCTAATTTATCTACTCCAAATTTTGTACGTCTAAAAATGATAATTTTACCATTAATGGTATTTCTTAGTAAATGCAAACACAAATCTGTTTTGTTTTTTTTAGGAAGATAATACAATAATTGACCAATATTTTTTGCGGTAGTTTCTTCTGGATTTATTTCAACTTTAACAGGATTGCTAATAATTTTTTTTGCTAAATCATTTATAGTATTGGGTATTGTAGCAGAAAAAAGTAAGGTTTGTTTCTTTTTAGGACAGAAGCTTTCTATCTTTTTAACATCATTTATAAAACCCATATCCAACATTAAATCGGCTTCATCTAATACAAAAATTTCTAAATTGTCTAGGTTAATATGTCCTTGTAAATACAAATCGATTAATCTTCCAGGAGTTGCTATTAAAACATCTACACCTTTAGATAAAAGCTCTTTTTGAGGCTCTAAAGATACACCACCAAAAACGGCAGTTGCTCTTAAATTTGTGTATTTGCTAAAGCTTTTAAAGTTTTCTAAAATCTGAATCGCTAATTCACGAGTTGGAGTTATGACTAAAGATTTTATCTTTTTAGTTCCTTTTTCTGCATCTTGGTTAGGCAACAAAAGGTGTAAAATAGGCAATGCAAATGCAGCTGTTTTTCCTGTTCCTGTTTGTGCAGACACTAACACATTTTTTTTATCTAAAATTAACGGAATAACTTTTTCTTGTACCAAAGTTGGTCTATGAAAACGTTCTTCAGCAACTGCTTTTAAAATAGAGGTATGTAAAGAAATTTTAGAAAACTGCATTTATGTTTTTTTACAAA
Source organism: Polaribacter sp. 2305UL8-11 (assembly GCF_058147165.1). Lineage (NCBI taxonomy): Bacteria > Pseudomonadati > Bacteroidota > Flavobacteriia > Flavobacteriales > Flavobacteriaceae > Polaribacter > Polaribacter sp. 2305UL8-11. Next base: position 181,806 of record NZ_JBYVJW010000004.1, read on the forward strand.
GGTAGTTTAAATGGTGGTATAATTTTGATGTTATGTTTTTGAAAAAGGATTATTTTTGGGAAATTAGCTAATGTGTTTGTATGTGGTTTGTTTAGTATTTTAAACAACTAGTTTATTAAATAATTACTGATAAAAAAAATCCTTGAGTATTTTTGTAAGCTAAATATAAAGCAAGCAATTAATTTTGTAAGGAGTTATATACAGGCTTTTTTAGGATTAATTATTTCGCCATTTGTGTTATTTCGTAAACCCAACCATTTTCGAGAATTTCAATGAATTTCCTTTTTTCATTCCCAAATTTATATGATTGATTTTTAATTTCTTTTTTTGCTATGATAATTCTATGTAATTCAATTGTCCCATGTTTTGAGTATTTTTCTGAAAGTGTTTTTCTATCAAATTTGTCAATTTCGATTACTATTGAATCTTTATTAATAAATCTTAAACCTCTAAAATCTCGATTTTCGACCAATTTATTCAAGCAATTTTTTCTCCATTCAGTTGATAAAATATTTTCAAGTTCATTTAGGTTTATTAACCTATAATTATGATTAACCCAAATTGGGTCAAACTTTCCGCGAATTTTAGAGTTTTTAATTTCAGTTATTTTATTTCTTAAATTTTCACTAGAATTAATTTCCTTAATTAGTTGCTTGTAACATTCAATATTTTCCCTTATAGACTTTACTTGAAATTCATTTGGACTCAAGTTACTACAGTTAATAAGTATTAATGCTATTATTAAAAAAAGGCTTTTTTTCATTCGGTTTGGTTACTTAAATACAGCTTGAACACTAATATAACTTCATTTTATGACTTAATACTAGTAATTAGCCAATTTATATTTTTCAACCTTAAAACAAACGAAATTATTTATTAAAAGCATAAAATAATCAACTAAAAAATGTATAATTTTGCGAAATAATTAAAAAATAATGCATCAAACTACAAATACTATTTTAATGGTTCGTCCTATAAATTTTAGGATGAATGAGCAAACTGCCGTTAATAACTATTATCAGGAAGATATCAATTTAAAAAACGCGCAAATAAATGCAAACGCTCAGCAAGAATTTGATACTTATGTAGCTAAATTAGAGAGTTTTGGTATTAACGTAATTGTTATTTCTGATACTGAAGAATTTGATACCCCAGATTCTATTTTTCCTAATAACTGGATTTCTTTTCATGCTGATGGTACAGTTGCTTTATACCCAATGTTTGCAGAGAATAGACGTTTAGAAAGACGAGAAGATGTCTTAGAACAGTTAGAAAACAAAGGTTTTTTAATAGAAAATATTGTAGATTATACTGCAGCAGAAGAAGATCATATCTTTTTAGAAGGCACAGGAAGCATGATTTTAGATCGTGAGAATAGAAAAGCATATTGTGCTTTGTCTCCAAGAGCAGATGAAGAATTATTCATAGAATTTTGTGAGGATTTTGAGTATACTCCTGTAATTTTTACCGCAAATCAAACCGTAAATGGTAAAAGAGAAGCCATTTATCATACCAATGTTATGATGTGTATTGCAGAGACTTTTGTAATTGTTTGCTTATCTTCTATAGATGATAAAAAGGAACGAAAAAATCTTTTAAAACATTTAAAAGAAGATGGTAAAAAAGTAATTGATATTACAGAAGAGCAAGTAAACAATTTCGCAGGAAATATGCTACAAGTTCGTGGTAAAGATAATGAGCGTTATTTAATTATGAGTCAAGCTGCATTTGATAGCTTAACACAATCTCAAAAAGCACAAATTAATAACCATTGTAAAATAATTTCGAGTTCTTTAGAAACTATTGAAACTTGTGGAGGAGGAAGTGCACGTTGTATGATGGCAGAGGTTTTTTTACCTAAAAAATAATTAAATTACAATCAATTTTTTGTTTGATAAATTTAAAATATGAATTTACTGCTTTTAGCAATTGCTCCAGTAACTATAATTATAATCTACATATACTTTAAAGATAAGTTCGAAAAAGAACCTATTGGTTTATTATTTAAAGCTTTTTTGTTAGGTGCTACAGCAAGTATTCTAATAACAACAATTTTAGGTACAATTGCAGGTAAACTAATTCCCTTGACTGATGCTAAAAATATTATACAACAATTTTTACAAGCATTTATAGTTGTTGCTTTGGTAGAAGAATTTTCTAAATATGTAATAGTTAGATATTATGCTCAAAGAAATAAAGAGTTTAATGAGCTCTTTGACGGTATTGTTTATGCAGTATTCATTTCTATGGGATTTGCAGCTTTAGAAAATGTGTTATATGTTTTTCAATATGGATTTGCAACAGGAGTTACAAGAGCTTTTACTGCAGTTCCTGCTCATGCTACATTTGGTGTTCTAATGGGTTATTTTATGGGAAAAGCAAAGTTTTCTAAAAACAGAGTACAATTAAATTTATTAGGTCTTTTATTAGCTACACTTTTTCATGGAGCCTATGATTTTTTTCTGTTTATAAACTTCATACCTGGTATTTCTATTGGAGCTTTTATATCTTTAATTGTAGGTATTGTACTTTCTAAAAAAGCAATTAAAAAACATCAAAATAACTCTGTTTTTAAAGTTTGATGAATTTTTTTATGATATTTTTTGAGGTAGACGTTTCTACTTTTAAGAAATACAACCCTTTTTTTAGATTAGAAATATCAATTTCTTTTTGTTGATTGGGTTCAACTTCAAACACCTTTTTTCCTAAAATAGAGTAAATTTCAATTTTAAGAATAGATAATTTTGACTTAAAATTAATTTTATCAATTACTGGGTTTGGGCTGATAATAAACTCATCAATTACAATATTATCTGTTGATAAAAGTGGAGAAGTTTCATCATAAAATTCATACAGTTTTTGCTTAAAAGTAAATTGATTTCCACCTTGGTTGGTTGTGAAAAATTCTCTAGAAATATAGTATTTTCCTGTGATACCAATATTTGTAATCCCTTCAATTTGGCTTCCTTGTCCTATTTTATCTTCTAAAGAAATTTTTTTAAATCCAGAAAAGAAAACATCATCACCAGGTTTTCTATTAAAACCAATATAAATTAAAAAAGGTGATAAAGAGGTATTATAACCCGTTAAAAAGAACCTATCATCATTGCAAACAGCCCCAGTTATGAGCCCTTCTGTATTTGCAGAGCTTACTTTTAAAGCTGTATGATTTCCAACATTTAATGGTACTTTGTAGACATTGGTTTTTAAATCTACCCAATTCTTAGTAAAGATAAATATCGAGTTTTGATAAACCACAATAGCTTCTGCATCAAAATTATTATTATTTGGCTTGTTGGTAAAATCAGTTTGTTCTTCATAGGAAAAAGAGATAATGTCTGCAGAAATAGCATTATTATTTAGAAAATCTGTTTTTAATATTTTATAAATCTTAAGATTTTTTCGATTGCCATTATTGTTACCAATATCACCAATGTAAATATAATTTTTATCTTCAGTAATATCTTCCCAATCTATGTTTGTGGCATTTTTAATTTGTATGGTTCTTAATAAATTACCAGATAAACTATCTATTTCATACAAATTAGCAGCATCTCCACTGTCATTATGAGTAATTATTTTTCCGTTTAAAAATAGTAAGCCAGAAGTTTCTTTTACTTCTGTTGGCAGGTCAAATTTTTCTATAAAATGACCTACTTGACTTTGAGCAAAGAAATAGCTAGAGAATAATAATAAAATTAGGAATTTATTTCTCATAATTTTATTTCAAGACTTCATTAATGATATATTCTGTTTTGCTATGACTACTTTTAGTTATTGATATTTTTTTTAAACGATTAAAGTCAACAGTAAAATTAATACTTTAAAATTTAATTGACGTTAAAAAAAAACCAGTAAACTTAATTTACTGGTTAAAAAATTTATTTAAATAGACAAAAACTAATTTATAGTTTGATTGCATGGGTTAATTAAAAATGTTACACTATGATTTGAGGAATTCGTAAAACGTACCATTTCTTTTTTTATAGGATCCCATTTAAAATCATCGAAAGTAACTGAATAACTTACTGTAACTTCTATAACTGCCATTGAATTTATATACCTAGAACCTTTGTAGGTTATAGTTACAGGCTCAGTTGAGTAAGTGTTAATAATTTGTATTGTTGGTATTCCATTAATAATACTATAAGATGCATAAATTTTAACAGTTTTATCTCCAGTACTATAATTATCTATAACATTGTAAAAAGCAAAACTACCAGATGCACAATTACCTGATATTGAATTTTGAATAGAATTAGATCCTGAGCCATTATCATCAAATGGGGGTTCTTCCTCTTCGTAAGAAGAAGTTTTAAATAAGTTGTCATAGATGATGTCTGGTTCTAATTGATCATCTAAATTTAATTGAATATTAGATTCTGCTTGGGATTCTAACATTTCATTCTCATTACTACAAGAAAAAATTGTCATTGATAATAATAAAATAATTAAAATTTTAAAATTTTTCATAATATATTTATTTATATTTCAACAAATATAATCACAATAAAATATGCTAAAATAAATTTATAAAATATTTAAGATTTTTTAACAAACTTTAATATTTTATTTCAAGACTTCATCAATCACAATTCCGTTAGTTGCATTTGGTGCCTCAATTTTTAGTAAATTAGCAATAGTTGGTGCAATATCTGTAATATTATATCTTTTAGTTGATGTGCCTTTTTTAATTCCATTACCATAAAAAATTACAGGAACATGTGTATCATAAGAATAACCAGAACCATGACTAGTACCAGTTCTACCTCTTATTAAAGTTGCAGGATTTGGTATCATTAAAATATCACCAGATAATTTTTGATTGTATCCATTTTGTAGCGAATTTAAAATTCCAGATGTAAAGTTTGTGGTTTGTAAAGTTCTTGCTGTTACTGCTTTATAAATACCTTTAAAATTGATAACTTCATCTGCTAACTTCTGAGCAACAACATTTACATCTAATTTTAAAGCTTCAATTTTTTCTTTATCCAAAAATATTTGATAGTTAGATACATTCTCTATCAACTCTGTTGAGTTAAAATACTTTTTTGTAATTGTTAGGACAAAGTCTCTAAAAGCTTTGGTATTTAAATAGTATGCAGGGATTTTTAAAGATTGTAAATAAGCAGGTACATGAACTGCTGCATGATCTGCTGTTAAAAACAACGTATAATTATTTTTACCAACTTGTCTGTCTAGAAATTGAAATAAATCTGCCAAATCTTTATCTAATCTTAAATAAGTATCTTCTGTTTCTATAGCAGAAACTCCATATTTGTGCCCTACATAATCAGTCGAAGAGTAACTTAAAGCTAAAAAATCTGTAACATCACTTTTACCTAAATTTTCACCAATAATAGTAGCTTTGGCAAAATCTGTAGTAAAAGTATTTCCAGCTGGAATAGATTTTAATAAATTAAAATTCCCATTTTGAGTTCGTAATGCTTTTAGGTTTTTAGGAAATGTAGGGGCATCCTGTCCAGTAAATTTACCTTCAAAAATAGTGTTATCGTTTTTATTTGAGTATGTATTAATATCGTAAAGTGTTTCCCATGTTTGATTTAAGTAGTCGTCTGCTTTATTATTAGCATTAAATTCCTTTACCCATTTAGGAAGCTCATTCATGTAGTAAGAACTGGTAATCCAAGTATTAAAATTACCACCATCATACCAATATGCAGCATTTGCAGAATGTCCTGCAGGTAAAATTGCAGATCTATCTTTTATAGAAACACCTATCGTTTTACCTCTCATATTTTGAGCCAAGTGCAATTGGTCTGTTATGGTGGTTGTGTATAATCTTTTTGGAGATTTTTTACCATTATTACTGTTGTTACCAATGGTGTTATATGTACTATCATCTACACAATAAATAGATTTTTTCAAAAATTTGTCATACCAATTGTTAGATATAATACCATGTTCACTTGGCGTTGTTCCAGAGTAAATTGAAGTATGTCCAACTGCAGTATAAGTTGGTATATAATTATAATGTGCGTTTTCTAAAGAAAATCCATTTTTTAAAATTCTATTAAATCCATCTTTACCATATCTATCTGCAAATTTTGTTAAATAATCATACCTCATTTGGTCTATAACAATACCAACTACCAGTTTAGGCTTAGAAGTTTTTTCTGTTTGTTTACAAGCAAGAAAAAGGAATATTAGCAAAAAACTAAAAAATAGTTTTATTTTCATGGATAGCATATTTAGTGTTTAAAGTATCAAAAGTAATTATTTTTTATTTTGATGAGTCTAATTTAACATCCTATTAATGATATTTTAATACATTAGCATAAAATTTAATTCTATGAATTATGTAGAGCATGTTGGTAAATATTTTAGAATGTTAGGTCGTGTTTTTAAAAGGCCACAACGTTCTAAAGTTTTTTATCAAACTCTTTTTAAAGAAATTGAAGACTTAGGCTTGAAGTCTTTAGGAATAATAATGTTTATCTCTTTTTTTATTGGAGGAGTAATTGCATTGCAAACAGCTTTAAATTTAAACAATCCATTTATACCAAAATCATTGATTGGTTTTGCTGCAAAAAGATCTATTATACTGGAGTTTGCACCAACTTTTTGTTCTATTATTTTAGCAGGTAAAGTAGGGTCTTATATTACTTCTAGTATTGGTACAATGCGTGTTACAGAACAAATAGATGCATTAGAAGTAATGGGTATAAATTCATTAAATCATTTAGTTTTACCCAAAATTTTGGCAGCTATCTTTTTTTATCCTTTTTTAATAGCAATTGGTATGTTTTTAGGGATTTTAGGAGGTTGGATAGCTGGAGTTTTGTCTGGTTTATTCTCAGGATTAGACTATATAGAAGGTATACAATCAGACTTTAATCCATTCTTGTTGTTTTACGCAATTGTTAAAACATTGGTTTTTGCTTTTTTAATAGCAACAGTGCCATCTTATCATGGTTACTATGTTAAAGGAGGTTCTATTGCTGTGGGTAGAGCAAGTACACAATCTGTTGTTTGGACAACTATTTTAATTGTAATTGCTAACTATTTCTTAACTCAAATGCTGTTAACTTAAAAAATGATAGAAGTTAAAAATTTACATAAAGGTTTTGGTGATGTAAAAGTTTTAAAAGGCATATCTGCTACTTTTCATCCAGGTAAGACCAACTTAATAATTGGTCAAAGTGGTTCTGGTAAAACCGTTTTTTTAAAGTCTTTAATTGGTCTTCATATTCCAGAAGGTGGTACTATTTCTTTTGATGGAAGAGTAAATACCGAATTTACAGAAAACCAAAAACAACAATGGAGACAAGAAATAGGTATGGTTTTTCAAGGCAGTGCCTTATTTGACTCTCAAACTGTTGAAGAAAATGTTATGTTTCCTCTTAAAATGTTTACAAACCAGTCATATAAACAAATGTTAGAACGTGTTAATTTTGTTTTAAACAGAGTAAATTTAGAAAATTCTAATAAAAAATTACCTGCAGAATTATCTGGAGGAATGCAAAAAAGAGTTGCAATTGCTAGAGCAATTGTAATGAAACCAAAGTATTTATTTTGTGATGAGCCTAATTCTGGTTTAGACCCCCAAACTGCTATTGTAATTGATAATCTTATTCAAGAAATTACAGATGAATATAAAATTACGACAGTCATAAATACGCATGATATGAATTCTGTAATGGAAATTGGAGAAAAAATAATTTTTTTAAGAAATGGTAAAAAAGAATGGGAAGGTAGTAGTGAAGATATTTTTAAAACTGATAATGAAGCAGTTGTAGATTTTGTGTATTCTTCTAATTTATTTAAAAAAGTGAGAGAAGCATATTTAAAGGAAACAAAATAATAAATAGATTTGTTTTTTACAAAATAAGATATATATTTGCAGCCGCTAAGCGAAAAAGGATGACCTGGTAGCTCAGTTGGTAGAGCATCTCCCTTTTAAGGAGAGGGTCCTGGGTTCGAGCCCCAGCCCGGTCACAAAAACTCTGTACTTTGTACAGAGTTTTTCTTTTTTATATTAATTTCTAATTTTTTTTCTCAATTTTAAAATCAGTAAATTTGTTTATTGACCATGATAAATCAATGAATAAACTGCTCACTTTTATACTAATTTTTGTTTTTTTTAACCAAACGAATATGATTATTTTCAATTTTACTCCTAAATGTGATATTTCTAATTGGAGAATTGTTGACGATGTGGTTATGGGTGGAAAATCTAATGGAGATTTTTCTTTGAATAAAGAAGGAAATGGTGTTTTTTTTGGAAAAATATCATTAGACAATAATGGAGGTTTCTCTTCTCTTAGATACCGTTTTTCTAAAATTGATATTGAAAAATTTGCAAAAGTAAAAATTCGATTAAAAGGCGATGGTAAAAAGTATCAATTTAGAATTAAAAAAAGTAAAAATGATTATCATTCTTACATTTCTAGTTTTAAAACATCAAAAAAATGGGAAACCATAGAAATAAACTTATCTGAAATGTATCCTGCTTTTAGAGGAAGAGATTTATATATGCCAAATTTATCATCTAAATTTATAGAAGAAATAGCTTTTTTAATTGGTAACAAAAAAGAAGAAAGCTTTTTACTGGAACTTGATAAAATTTATTTTGAATAATTTTTATAATATTAATTCAGTCTTCTTTTTTTGTATCTTTCCATCAACAAAAAATATTTATTTAGTTAATGGAAGAAGATATAGAAAAGAATGTAAAACCACATCCGCCTGAAGAAAATGCTGAGCAGACTATTAAAAAAGACGCTAAAGGCTTATTAGAGAATATTAAAAAGTTTACAGTAGAACTTTTTGACTTTAGAGATGATACCGACCACCAAGCAACTTTAGAGGCCATAAAAGCAGATATTCCTTTTAAAGGGGCAACTGCTTGGATTTTAATTTTTGCTGTTTTTGTAGCTTCTATTGGTTTAAATGCGAATTCTACTGCTGTAGTTATTGGAGCCATGTTAATATCTCCTTTAATGGGGCCAATTTTAGGTTTAGGAGCTTCTTTTGCTTTAAATGATATAGACACTTTAAAAAAATCGCTCATAAACTTAGGGGTGATGATTGGTTTGAGTTTGTTTGCTTCATTTATGTTTTTTTATTTTTTTCCCTTAAGTGAAGATACTTCAGAGTTATTAGGGAGAGTAAGACCAGATATTAGAGATGTTTTAATTGCATTTTTTGGTGGTTTGGCATTAATGGTGGCTAGAACCAAAAAAGGTACAATTGCTTCAGTAATTTTTGGAGTTGCTATTGCTACTGCTTTAATGCCTCCATTATGTACAGCTGGTTATGGTTTAGCAAAAGGAAATTGGATTTACTTTTTTCAAGCAATGTATTTATTTACTATAAATACAATCTTTATAGCACTTGCTACTTTTATTATTTTAAAGTTTTTACGTTTTCCAATGCATAAATATGCAAATGCAGCAAAACGTAAAAGGTATTCTACAATTGCAACTATTGTGGGTGTAGCTGTTATGATTCCTGCAATTTTTACTTTTTTGACGGTGTTTAAGGAAAACCAAATGAGCACTCAAATAAATAATTTTATTAATAATGAGATTAAGAAAAATAAATCTTTACAGTTAATTGATTGGGATAAAGACATTAATAAAAAGGAAATTTATTTGAATTTTTTTAATGAAATTACTGAGGCTACAGAAAATGATTTGAATAATGAATTATCTGATGTTGGTACATATCCTAATTTAAGTGATTTTAGTTTAAAAATTAAAGGTAGTGACACCAAAAGTTTTGAATTAATTACAACAGCATACAAAGAAAAAAGAGAGGAGTTGCAAGAAAGTAAAAATATTATTGCAGGTTTACAAAAACAAATTTCTGAGCTACAAGAAACAATTTCTTCATTAAATAACAGAATTGAGCAAGATGCTTTAAATAAAAACAAGAAAGTAGTTGCTTTTAGCAGAATTGCTAAAGATGCAAAAATTAGATATGTAGATATTGTAGAAATTAGTTTTGCAAGTGTGTTGTCTTCTAAAGATTTTATTAAGATTGATACTATTCCTCTAGCAACTATAAAATGGAATGTTAAATTACCTGACAGTATTATAAGTCCAAAAGAAAGAGAACTAAGAACTTGGCTTCAAAAAGAAATGGAATTAGATACACTGTTTTTAAAGAGAGAAAAATAAAAGAAAACCCTTTTAACTGCTAAGTTAAAAGGGTTTTCTTTTATTAAAACTGTAATCTAATTAAGCAAAATCATCGCCAAAAGTATTTTTAACTTCTGCAACTATTTGTTTGATATCTTGTTCATCTTTTTTAGGACAAATCATTAAAACATCCTCTTTTTCTACAACAATAAAATCTTGCAAACCTTGGATAACAACTTTCTTTCCAGATTGTGTTCTAATCATATTTCCATTAGCGTCTCTAAAAAGAGTTTGTGAACCTACAACTGCATTGTTGGCATCATCTTTTTCAAGCTTGTTATACAAAGAACCCCAAGTACCTAAATCATTCCAACCAAAATTTACAGGTAGAACATGTACATTTTTAGCTTGTTCCATGATACCAAAATCTATAGAAATATTTTGACATTTACCATAATTATTTTTGATGAAATCATCTTCAAAATCTGAGTTGTAAACATTGTTTCCATCATCTAAAAGGTCTATCATATCTGGTAAAAACTCTTTAAAAGCTTTTAAAATACTTTTAGCAGACCATACAAAAATACCAGCATTCCAAAGATAGTCTCCACTTTTAAGAAACTCTTTTGCAGTTTCTAAGTTTGGTTTTTCTCTAAAACTTTTTACTTTTTTTATAGATGATTTTTCTTTGTCAAATTGTATGTATCCATAGCCTGTATTTGGTGCATCTGGTTGAATGCCTAGAGTCATTAAAATATCTTCCTTGGCACAAGCGTTAAAAGAAGTTTCGATATTGTTTAAAAACTCAGTTTCATCATCAATCCAATGATCAGAAGGAGCTACTAAAATAATTGCATCTGGATTCTGTTCGTATATTTTTAAGGCAGCATATAAAATACAAGGAGCAGTATTTCGCATACTAGGCTCTAATAATAAGCTGTTTTTTGTTGCTTTTGGTAATTGTTCTAAAACTAAATTTTCATACCTAGCATTTGTAGCTATTAATATGTTTTTTGATGGAACAAGTCCATTAATTCGTTCAAAAGTTCGTTGAATTAAACTTTGCCCAACACCTAACATATCATGAAATTGTTTTGGGTTTTCTTGCGTACTCATTGGCCAAAAACGAGAACCAACTCCACCAGCCATAATAACTGCGTAATAATTTTTATTATTTGTTTTCATATAACTTTACTTCTACATTTTGGTTGAATAAATAAACTTTTTTAGAGTTCATATTTAAACATTCATATCTTGTTCTTCTTTTGTTTCCTTTTTTATAGGTGATCCCTTTAAATTCAAAAAAACTACCAAAAGGAATTGCAAATATAAATTTCTTTCCTGTTTCTGCTACATTGCCTCTTAAAGCTAAAGATAATTTAACATCACTATCTGTACTTGCTTTGGCGTTTTTTAAATAATTAGCTAAATAGGGTAATATTTCTTTTGGATAAATATCTGGATGTAAAAACGGAAGCATTAAATGTTGAAAAACAGCTTTCCATTCTTTTCCATGAGGTTGCACTCTACCAAATTTTTGATGCGTTACATGATGTGCAATTTCATGCACCAATGTTAAAAGAAACTGATATTTATTCAAATTATTATTAACAGTAATTTGATACTTACCATTTGGTAATTTTCTAAAATCTCCATGTTTTGTTTGTCTTTGATTGACTATTTTTAAATCAAAAGAATGTTTATTAATTAAAAATTGAACAAATGGAATTGCTTTTTCGGGTATATATTTAAAAAAAGTATCGTTCATTTTTTTTCTTTTCAAAATACCAAAAAACATTGGTGATTAAAGCAAAAATTGTTCCTGTAACTCCAATAATAAGTACTTGATAGATGAAAGCAAAATTAATATGATTAGAGCCTTCCAACAAGATATAAAAAATTGGAGAGTATATAAATATATAAGTTAATACAGTGATTATTGTGATTAAAAAATCATTAACTTTATTTTCTTTTTTAAAATTTTTCTTATAAAGTATAAATTGAAAAACAGAAGTAATAATAAAAGTTAATGCAAGAATCATAAAATAGTTTATGGTGTTGTAGATGAAACCTGCAAAACTTTTCCATTGTAAAAATGGTTACCAGTCATTGCAAAATTATAAATATAATCACTCATTTCTTTTGCAGTAATAGGAGCTTGATATCCAGGAAAAGCTTCTTCTAGCATTTCTGTTTGAACTGCTCCCAAAGCCAACACATTAAAAGCAATTTGTTGTTCTTTATATTCTTCAGCAAGTAATTCTGATAATGTAATTACAGCTCCTTTTGCAGATGAATATGCAGCTAAACCAGGAAACTTCACACTGCCTTGAATGCCACCCATAGAACTGATGGTTACAACGTGACTTTGTTTTTTTAAGTATGGAATTAAAATTTTAGTCAATTCTGCTACAGCAAAAACATTCACTTTGTATACATCTTCAAAATCATTTGTTGTTAATTCTGTAAAAGGTTTGTTTACAAGTTTACCAGCATTGTTAATTATAATATCTACTTGGTTCCATTCCGATTTTACAAAATCAGAAACTTTTTTAAAATCTCCTTGTATAGATAAATCTACAGAAATTGTAGTAATATTTTTGTGGTTGATAGTTTCTAAAGGTTTACAATTTCTAGAAATAGCAAGTACATTATGTCCATTATTAGCAAATTTCTGCGCTAATTCAAAACCAATTCCTCTACTTGTACCAGTAATAACAACGTTTTTCATTTTTTTATTTTAAAAGAAGCAATCTACTCAATTTTTCATACATTTAAAGACAAAACTTATTCAAATGAAAAAAATAATTCTTTTACTTATTACTGCTGTCTTTTTTCAGAATACGATAGCGCAAACAACGTATATTCACTGTGGAAAATTAATAAACACATTAACAGGTAAAATTGAATCTAAGAAAACCATAATTGTTCAAGGCAATAAAATTATCTCAGTTTTAGACGGCTATGCAATGACAAGGAGTAAAACAGCAAAAACTATTGATTTAAAAAGCAAAGTAGTAATGCCTGGTTTAATAGATATGCATGTACATATAGAAATGGAGTTTGATGCCAGAACTAGATTAAACAGATATATTCAAAATGAAGCAGATGTTGCATTTAACTCAGTTGGTTTTGCAAAATCTACTTTATTAAGTGGTTTTACAACTGTAAGAGATTTAGGTGGTACAGGAGTTAATATTTCTATAAAAAATGCAATTGATGCAGGTAAAATTCCTGGTCCAAGAGTTTTTACAGCTGGTAAATCTTTAGCAACCACAGGTGGTCATGCAGATCCTACAAATGGAAGTAGTAGAAAGTTAGTTGGTAATCCTGGTCCTAAAGAAGGTGTTGTAAACTCTGTAGAAGATGCAAAAAAAGCAGTAAGACAACGTTATAAAAATGGTGCAGATTGTATTAAAATTACTGCTACAGGAGGTGTTTTAAGTGTTGCCAAATCTGGTGATAATCCGCAATTTACCATAGAAGAAGTAAAAGCAATTTGCGATACTGCAAAAGATTATGGAATGCACGTAGCTGCTCATGCACATGGAGATGAAGGAATGCAAAGAGCTATTATTGGTGGAGTAAAAACAATAGAGCATGGTACGTATATGAGTGATGAAACTATGGAGCTAATGAAAAAACACAATGCTTATTTAGTACCAACAATAACTGCTGGAAAAGAAGTAGAAGAAAAAGCAAAAATTAAAGGATTTTACCCAGCAATTGTAGTGCCAAAAGCATTGGCAGTTGGGCCACAAATACAAGGTACTTTTGCTAAAGCATATAAAAAAGGAGTTGGAATTGCATTTGGTACAGATGCAGGTGTTTTTAAACACGGTAATAATGGTAAGGAATTTAGATTTATGGTAGAAGCAGGAATGCCAGCTATGGAAACCATCCAATCTGCAACCATTACAAATGCAAAAATTTTAAAAATGGAAAATGAAATAGGGCAGGTAAAAAAAGGTTTCTTTGCAGATATTATTGCTGTTGATGATGATCCTACTAAGAATATTTTTACAATGGAAAATGTTGTTTTTGTAATGAAAAATGGAGTTGTTTATAAAAAATAATTTTTTTTAGTGTAACTTTTCTGTTTTAGTAGCTACTAATTGGTTATTAAATAAAATCTAATATATGTTTTTTTATATAGTACTCTTTTTATCAGCATATTTAACTTTTAAAGAAGTAAAAAAATCAAATTATAGAAAAAAATTAATTTTTGCTTATACAGCCATTGCTCTTGTAGCAGTAATGTATAATTTAGGTGGTTTTTTAGGTAAGCAATTATACTTAATAGGTTTTACTGTATAATTTTAAAGTGATGAGAAATAAAAAATGGGATTTGATTTGGGGTATTATAGCTGTTTTAATATTAATTAGTAACATTGTAAAAGGAAATGATACTACCAAACTATTAGGCTTTGAAATAAATTCTTGGATTTACAGAAGTATTTGGTTTTTAATAGCAATTGCAAATTTAAGTCAGTTTTTTAATAGAAGAAAAAAAGACACTACTTCTGAAAAGTAATATGTTGATAAGCACCAATATCAGGATTTACAGTTCTATCAACACCTAAAATATCTGTTGCAAAAGAAGTTGGTTTTGCTTTGTTGATAGCATTAGAATTATCACCAATTATAAAATCATTTTTCTGTGTGTTTCTAAAATCTGAAGTTCCATTTAAGATAATATTTTGATAAAAAGAGTTGGTAAAATCTAACTCTGTATTGTCTTTAAAAGAATTATTGGTGTCATTAAATTTAATCATAGAATTACTGATATTGTAATTAAATTGTCCTCCTCCATCCAATTTATCTAAGACAAATTCTATGTTATTGTTACCATCAAAAATACAATTTGTAAAATTAGCAGCTTTTAAATCTCTAGTTTCAGCAATTTCTTGTCCAGCTTCATTTTTAAAAGTAAAAAAGTTGTTAATTAAAACAGCTGGTAGTTGACGTAAACCATTGTTCCAATAATTAGCAAATGTACAATGCGTAAAATTATATGTGCCACCAATTGTGGTAGCTAAAGAGGTTTGCCCTGCACTACCAACTACTAAATTATGAGCTTCTATATTGGTTTCTCTACCTAAAATTCCATAGCTAGAATGGTTGTAAATTTCTGAATTTTGTAATTTTAAAGTAGGTGAAGTTGGAGTGCCAATACTATCTACCAAAATCCCAATAATGGCATTTTTTATAATGGCATGTTTTATTTCATTATTTTTGCTTCCAGCACGCATCCAAATGGTTCCCCATTGACCAGGAACATTATTAAATCTATTTTCTAAACGATCGCCTGCAAAAGTTACTTTTTCTGTTAATGTTCCGTTTACTAAAAGTGTAGCTTTATCATCTATAATTAAACCAGAGTTATCATGAAAATGGATGTTTGCACCAGCTTCTATGGTTAGTGTTTTGTTGGCTGGTACAGCAGCAAAACCATAAATAACAGTTGGTTTTGCTTTTGTAAAAGTAAGTTCTGTATCCTTTAAAAAACGCCCTTTTAAAGTGGTAGGTTGCCCATCTAAAGTTAAACTGTCTATTTTCATAGTAATTGCATCTTTGCCAGGAAAAATAAAATTTGCATCCTTTACTAAAGTAACTAAATCTACATCTTGTTGATTTTTACCATTGTCAAACAAAATTTTATCTGTGTAAAGTGGGTTTGGAATAGCATTTACATCTATTGTAGTTTCAACAAAAACAAATAAACTATCGTTTGCTAAAATATCTATATTGTTAAAATCCTTACCAGGAATTCCATCAACATTTAATCTGTAGTTAGAGGTTGTTCCATTTTCTAATTGAATTCTTGGAATGGTTATGGCTTTGTTACTTCTGTTATAGACTTTTAAATTGTAGGTAGCAGAACCAATATTGGTAAAAATGGTATCTAAAAAAACAGTGTCTTTAGAAAATTGAAGCTGCCCAAAACTAGGTATAGTTTCAAAATCTTTTCTACAAGAACTTACAGAAATGATAAGAACACAAATTATAAAAGTTAATAAATACCTCATAAAATTATTTTGTATAAAAATAGAACTTTTTATTTTTTAGATTATTGTTTTTTTATCAACTCTATTTCAAAAAGTTTGCCCCAATGTTTTCCTGTTACAAAAAGTCTGTTGTTTTCTTTATCATAAGCGATACCATTTAAAACTTCGTCGTTTGCAACTAATTTTTGAGTTTTTTCCATCTCTGCTTTTAAACCTCTTAAGTCTGCTAACCCCTCTACAATACCAGTTTCTGGATTTATAATTACAATAGTGTTTTGTTGGTATTTATTGGCATATAATTTTCCATTTATCAACTCTAATTCATTTAAATTATCTACAGCTCTATCATTAGTATATGCTTGCTTGTAACTAATTTCTTTTAATGTTTCTGGGTCTAAAAACCAAATTTTATGGGTACCATCAGATTTTATTAATTCAGAACCATTATGAGTCAAACCCCAACCTTGAGCACTTTTATTGTAAGCAAATTCTTTTTCTTGTTTAAAAGTTTCTAAATTATAAACAAAGCCTTTTTTAGCCTGCCAAGTTAACCAGTAAATCTTATTATTAAAAATGGTCATACCTTCACCAAAATATTTTTTATCTAAAGCAACTTTTTGTAAAACCTCACCTGTTTTAATTGCTACTTTTCTCAAAGTAGACTTCCCTTTTTGACCAGTAGTTTCGTATAAGAAACCATTGTAATACTCTAAACCTTGCGTGTATGCTTTTGTATCATGAGGATATTCGTTTATAATTTTATAATTGTACACAATTGGTTTGTTTTTTGCCAAAACTTCAAAAAAACTATTTATTTTTTTTGTTTTTTCATCGTAAGAAATTAGCGCAGAAATTACATGTTTACCAACTCCTAAATCTGTAGTTGTAATTGTGGCAGAATTTCCGTTGGCAGAAATTTCTTTTCCTTTTACAAAGAAAATTACACTTTTTATTGCTTTGTTGTCTTTTTCTTGTAAACTTATATTAATAGACTCGTTTAAAGTAACTTTCTTTTTGTGATTAAGGTTAAACTTATAACTTTCTGTACAAGCAGTAAAAGATATTATAAAAGCTAAAACGATAATATAAATAGATGTCTGTTTCATTGTGGTTGTTTTCTTCGGTATTTAAATTTTTGTAAAGCTATAAAAAACTCATTTTTAAAGCTAAAAATTAAGTTAAAAATAAATTAAGAAACGAATAAGCTAAATAAAAGCAATTATTTATTTGTAAATTAAAAAATATCATTAAATTTGCATCCTCAAAATAGTAAAAAACAACTATTTAGAGAGTTAAGTAAAACCTTACCAATTTTACTTATTGCAAACATAACATTAAAGTATTAAAATATTATAAAATGAAAAAAGGAATTCATCCAGAAAATTATAGAATGGTAGCATTTAAAGACATGTCTAACGAAGATGTATTTTTAACACGTTCTACTGTAGACACGAAAGAAACTTTAGAAGTGGATGGTGTTGAGTATCCTTTAGTAAAATTAGAGATTTCTAGAACATCTCACCCATTTTACACTGGTAAATCTAAGCTTATTGATGCTGCAGGACGTATTGACAAGTTCAAAAACAAATACAAAAAATTCAAGAAGTAATTCTCAAGAATTTAAAATATTAAGAACTCCAACATTTATTTGTTGGAGTTTTTTCTTTTAAAAATCTTTTTAAAACTGTCACTTCGAGCGCAGACGAGAAGTTGGGCGTTACCTAAAGGTCAGGCTTTACACTATATCTTTTTATTTGTTCTCGATACAAATTTGTTCATACTTCACAAATTTACTCGAACTGACATAAAAAGGATGTCGTTTCAATCCTTAACGCAACATATTTGTAAGCTTCATTGTTTAATTTCGTACTAATAGTGTATTTTTAAACTTTTTAAATCATAATATAATAATGAAAAATACAATACTTTCAATATTCATCATCCTTACAGTTTTATTCGGAGTTTTAGTTTATTTCATTCCCCAAGTAGGAACTATAATTTTACTATCAGTATCAGGAATTTTAACTTTAGTAGCAATTTACGACAGTTTGCAAACCAAGCATTCTTTATTAAGAGCATTTCCATTAGTGGCACGTTTACGTTGGTTTTTTGAAGAAGAAAGAGATAAAATTCAGCAATATTTTATAGAAGATAATTTAAACGGAACACCAATAAACAGAGAAAAAAGAAGTGTTGTATATCAAAGAGCAAAATTAGAAAAAGACACCATTCCTTTTGGTACGCAACACAATGTATATAAAAAGGGATATGAGTTTGTAAAACATTCTTTATTTCCTAAAGACCATCATCATGTTATTGGAGATAGAATTGTTTTTGGTTCAGACAAATGTTCTCAAAAATACAGTAGTTCTATCATAAATATTTCTGCAATGTCTTTTGGCTCTTTAAGTAAAAATGCAATTATGGCATTAAACCAAGGTGCAAAAATGGATAATTTTGCACACAATACTGGCGAAGGTGGAATTTCTCCCTACCATTTACAAGGAGGAGATTTAATTTTTCAAGTAGGTACAGGATATTTTGGTGCAGGAAAATCAGATTCTTATGGGAAAAGGATTTTTGATGATGCTATTTTTAAAGAAAATGCAACTAGACCAGAAGTAAAAATGATTGAAATTAAATTTTCTCAAGGAGCAAAACCTGGTCATGGAGGTATATTACCCGCAAAAAAAAATACAGAAGAAATTGCAAAAATCAGAGCAGTAGAACCAGGTACTCAAGTAGATTCTCCTCCAGGTCATTCAGCCTTTTCTAATTATGAAGAGATGATTGTTTTTATTCAAAAAGTTAGAGATTTATCTGAAGGAAAACCTGTAGGAATTAAATTTTGCGTGGGTAATAATGAGGAGATTAGTGCAATGTTTAAAGCATTTTCTAAAGCTAAAAACTATCCAGATTTTATTTCTGTAGATGGTGGAGAAGGAGGTACAGGAGCAGCACCTATGGAATTTACAAATTACATAGGCACTCCTTTAATAGAAGGATTGGTTTTTGTAAATAAATTGCTAAAAAAATATAAGTTAAAAGATCAAATTAAAATTATTGCTTCTGGTAAAGCCATAGATGCTTTTGACATTGTTAAATATTTAGCTTTAGGAGCAGATGCAGTTGGCATGGCTAGAAGTTTTATGCTAAGTTTAGGTTGTATACAGGCTAGAGAATGTAATTTAGACACTTGTCCTGTTGGAGTTGCCACACAAGATGATGATTTGGTAAAAGCATTGGTAGTAGAAAAGAAAAATGTACGTGTAAAAAATTATCATACCAAAACAATAAAAGCTGTAAAAGAAATGACAGGAGCTATGGGTTTAAGTTCTATTTCTGAGATTGAAGCCAAACATATATTTAGACGAAGAAAAGATGAGGAAATTGTAAGTTTAGGCGAGGTTTATTATCCAATTTAGCTAACGTGTTTGTGTATGGTTAGTTGCGTGAGCAACTAAGATAGCAAAAGGGGACGGAACTGAGGAATATTCGGAGAATTTTCCGATTGGCACAGAGAAACTCTAGCAATTAATGACACTTTCCCACAAAGTGTGTAAGTTAAAAATTACAGGGTTAAACTTTTCATAGTTTAATCCTGTTTTCAAATATAGCCAAAAATTGGTTTAATATGATTCCCCAGTTTCTAATTGGCATCGTCCATTTTTTAGTTGATTCTCTTAAAGCTAAAAAAACTGATTTAATTACTGCATCATCAGTTGGATAAGAGAGTTTGTTTTTGGTGTATTTTCTGATTTTTCCATTTAAGTTTTCTATTAAATTTGTCGTGTAAATAATAGTTCTAATTTCTAAAGGAAAATCAAAAAAACAGTAAGTTCATCCCAGTTATTTTCCCAAGATTTAATAGCATAAGAATATTTAGAGTTCCATGTTTTTTTAAAGTCTTCTAAAGTAGCTTTTGCAGCTTCTTTTGTTGGAGCTGTATAGATTTGCTTCATGTCTCTTGTAAAGGCTTTTTTATCCTTCCAAACCACATATCTACAAGAATTTCTAATTTGATGCACTACACATATTTGAGTTACTGAATTTGGAAAAACCGTTTTAATAGTATCTGTAAATCCGTTTAAATTATCAGTTGCAGTAATTAATATATCTTGTGTTCCACGAGCTTTTATGTCGGTTAAAACGCTCATCCAAAAAGAGGAAAATTCGTTTTTCCCTAACCAAAGTCCCAAAACTTCTTTTTTTCCATCAACTCTAAGACCAACAGCAATGTAAATTGTTTTATTGATGACTTTGGAGTTTTCACGAACCTTAAAAACGATGCCATCCATCCAAACTATCAAATAAGTAGCTTCTAAAGGTCTGTTTTTCCAGGCAATAATATCAGAAGTAACTTTATCTGTAATTCTAGAGATTGCTGAACTAGAGATATTAAAATCATACAAATCTCGTATTTGTTCTTCAATATCTGTAGTACTCATTCCTTTAGCATACAAAGAAATAATAAGGTTTTCAACCCCATCAGCGGTACTTTCTCGCTTTTTAATTAGCATGGGATTGAATGTAGAATCCCGATCTCTAGGAACTTGAATTTTGGTTTCTCCTAAAGGAGTCTTTATGGTTTTAGATCCATAACCATTTCGTGAATTAGGATTGTTACTTTTTTGATGTTTATCATAATCTAAATGGACATCTAATTCGCCTTCTAAAATCTTTTCAATACCGCGTTTGTGCAGTTGTTCTATAAAACTAGTCAGTTCTGAACCTGTTTTAAATTGTTTTAAAAATTCTTCGTTTAATAAATCTTCTGGTTTCATAATAAAAGTGTGTTTATAAATTTAGTGATTATTTAATCGTAAAGTTATTTCCAAAATTTTTCCTCATGGAGCAATTTAAATATTGCTCTAGAAAAATCTCAGAATAACTTTACTTACACACTTTGTGGTTTAGTACCCAATTAATTATACACGGTGTTACCTGCAGTTTTATTCTTTAAATTCAAGAATTTCTTGTATCATTTCTTTATTCCAAAACTCCATTTCATCCCTATAGATTCTTGTTATTGGATATCCATCATTCTCTTTTTTTGAGTTCCAAGTTAAATGAACAACTGCAATTCTTCCATCTTCCAATTCCAATACGATATCGTCATTATTGGTTTTTTTAGCAATTAATTCGACAGGTTCATTATTCAATATGTGATTGTCTGATAATTCTAATTTGAGTTCGTCCATCAAATCTTGAATGCTTTTTTCTTCCATTTCCATTGCGTCCCAATATGGTTCGAGGAAATTTAATCTGAAAATTGATCTGTTTAGAACATCTTCTAAATTCCCTTTTTTCAATAGCTGACTAATTGTTTTTTCAATGCAATTTCTAGTAAGCTCTTTCACAAATAGGTCAGGTGGAATTATATAGTTTTCGTTTTCATCTTTCAGCTCTTCTTTTTGAGCAGTGTTTAAAAACTTAAAGGTCCAAACATTTATTCCGTAGCTTCTACCATCTAATGTGTCTACTCCGATAATAGCAAAATCATTTTCAATGTCATCCCAAGGAGTTGATATTTCAAATTCAAGCCATAACTTGAATGAAATATTTCCGCTTTCAATAATCTTTTCACTTAGAGAGTAAGGATTCATGTCCAGATTTTCAATTTTCGTTCTTTTTCTAATTGCAGGTAACGTTAACACGAATATACAACGTTTCAATGTTTTATATTCGAAGTTAGCTAAGTTCGTTTTTTTTTATTAAAAAATCAACCGTAAAAATACCTGTTTTTAAATAAAAAAAACCGCTCCTAAAAAGAAACGGTTTTAAATACTTGAAAACGCTGCGCGTTTACATATAATCTTCAATTGGGTTACAAGAACAAATTAAATTTCTATCACCAAAAGCATCATCTACTCTTCTAACAGTTGGCCAAAATTTATTATCTGCAATATATTCCAAAGGAAAAGCAGCTTGTTTTCTAGTGTAAGGAAAAGCCCATTGGTCTGCAGTTAACATAGCTTGTGTATGTGGTGCATTTTTTAAAGGGTTGTTTTCATCTTCTTTAGAAGCATTCTTAATTTCCTCTCTAATAGAAATCATGGCATCACAAAATCTGTCCAATTCAGCTAAAGATTCAGATTCTGTAGGTTCAATCATCATGGTTCCACCTACTGGAAAAGAAACTGTTGGCGCATGAAAACCATAATCCATTAAACGTTTTGCAATATCTACAACTTCAATTCCATTTTGTTTAAAATCACGACAGTCTATAATCATTTCGTGTGCAGCACGTCCTTTTTCACCTGTATACAAAGTTTTATAGTGTCCATTTAAACGTTCTTTAATATAATTTGCATTTAAAATTGCATTTTTTGTAGCGTTAGTTAAGCCTCTAAAACCTAACATTGTAATATATCCATAAGAAATTAAACATGCCAAAGCAGAACCCCAAGGAGCCCCAGAAATGGCTGTAATTGCTTTTTCTCCACCTGTTGTTATAATTGGATTTGTTGGTAAAAAAGGAACTAATTGAGGAGCAACACAAATAGGACCAACTCCAGGGCCACCTCCTCCATGAGGAATTGCAAACGTTTTATGAAGGTTTAAATGGCAAACATCTGCACCAATGGTTGCTGGGTTTGTTAGCCCAACCTGTGCATTCATATTTGCTCCATCCATATATACCTGACCTCCATTGTCATGAATAATTTTAGTAATTTCTTTAATTTCTTTTTCGTAAACCCCATGAGTAGATGGGTATGTTACCATTAAAGCAGCTAAATTATCTTTATGTAATTTTGCTTTTTCACGTAAGTCTTCTACATCAATATTTCCGTTTTCTGCAGTTTTAGTTACCACAACTTTCATTCCAGCCATAACAGCAGAAGCAGGGTTTGTACCATGAGCAGAAGCAGGAATAATACAAATATTTCTATGTGCTTCGTTTCTAGATTGATGGTAAGCTCTAATTGTCATTAAACCAGCAAATTCTCCTTGAGCACCAGAATTTGGTTGTAAAGAAGTACCAGCAAAACCTGTGATTATATTTAATTGATGTTCTAATTTTTTAAGAACTTCTTGGTATCCTTGAGCTTGATTAATTGGCACAAAAGGATGAATATTACCCCATTGTGGATTACTTAAAGGCAACATTTCTGATGCTGCATTTAATTTCATAGTACAAGAACCCAAAGAAATCATAGAATGATTTAACGCTAAATCTTTTCGCTCTAATTTCTTTATATAACGCATCATATCTGTTTCTGATTGATATGTGTTAAAAATATCATTTTCTAAAAAGGGAGTGTTTCTTTTTAGATTATCAGAAATTACCTCAAAATCAGAGTGAAAAGGCTCTTGAGTTAAAATTTGAGAAAAAGTATCATAATTTTCTTCTTTTACAGGATTTGGACGTTTTTTTAGTTGACCAAATAATGTAAACAGTGTCATTAAATCTTTTTGTGTGGTTGCTTCATTTATAGAAATAGAAACCAAATTATCTGAAACATAATTAAAGTTTACTTTAAAAGATTCTGCAATCGGCTTTAATCTTATACTATCAATTTCTATTAAAAGTGTATCAAAGTAACTTGAATTTAGTTGTTTAAAGCCTGCCTTCTTTAAGTAATCTGCAACTAATTTTGTTTTGTTATGAACAGTGTCTGCTATAAATTGTATTCCTTCTTTTCCATGATAAACAGCATACATTCCAGCCATAACTGCTAGCAAAACCTGTGCAGTACAAATGTTAGATGTTGCTCTTTCACGCTTTATATGTTGCTCTCTAGTTTGTAAAGCCATTCTTAATGCAAAACCACCATCAGCATCTTTAGTAACTCCAATAATACGTCCAGGAATACTTCTTTTGTAAGCTTCTTTTGTAGCAAAATAAGCTGCATGAGGGCCTCCATATCCTAAAGGAATTCCAAAACGTTGTGTTGTTCCTACTACTACAGATGCACCAAATTCTCCTGGAGCTTTTAATTTTACTAGTGATAAAATATCTGCTGCAACTGCTACTTTAATATCATTTTCGTTTGCTTTGGCAACAAAAGATTCATAATCAAAAACTTGCCCCAATTTACCTGGATATTGTAAAATTGCGCCAAAAAAATCATCAGCAAAGTCAAACTCTTCATGATTACCAACAACTAAATCTATTCCTATAGGTGTAGAGCGTGTTTGTAATAATGATAAAGTTTGTGGCAAAATTTCATCAGAAACAAAAAACTTATTAGCGCCAGCTTTTTTCTTAGCTCTTTCTCTAACATCAAACAATAAAGCCATGGCTTCTGCAGCTGCAGTACTTTCGTCTAATAAAGATGCATTTGCCAATTCCATTCCTGTTAAATCGCAAACCATTGTTTGGAAATTTAGCAAGGCCTCTAAACGTCCTTGCGCAATTTCTGCTTGATATGGGGTATAAGCAGTATACCAACCTGGATTTTCTAAAATGTTTCGTTGTATAACACTTGGCACAATTGCTTCATGATATCCTAAACCAATATAACTTTTAAATACTTTATTTTTTTCTGAAAGCTCTTTAATATGTGCCAAATATTCGTATTCGCTCATTGCAGGATTTAAATCTAAATCTTCTTTTAAACGAATGTTATCTGGAACAGTCTCATCAATTAACTGCTCTAAACTGTTAGCTTTAATAGCAGCTAACATAATTTCTTGCTCCTTTTTATTAGGCCCAATATGTCTTAGTTGAAACGAATTTGTATTCATTAAATAAAGTTTTTATATACTTATTTCAATCGATTTAGTTAATTTTTAATCAACTAAAATTTTGCGAAACAAAAATACATAATAATTGAATTACGAATCGCAAATTCTTTTAGTAAAACATTGTTAATTATTAACTAAAAAGAGATGTTATGAACAGAAAGACTATTTTTGTAGAATGAAGTTATTAAAATCAGTTTTTGAATTTTATTTAAATGCAAGTATTCACGTAGCATTTTCTGTATATGCGTTGATTAGAATTACAGAAATTTATTTTAATTTGCCCTATAATGAGAATTTGAATTATTTTATGTTTTTTGGAACCATAACTGGTTATAATTTTGTAAAATATGCAGGTGTCGCAAAATTGCATCATAAAAGCTTAACAAAAGATTTGAAAATTATTCAAATATTTTCCTTTTTTTGCTTTTTGGTATTTTGTTACTACTTGTATCAAATCTCCCTTAAAACATTGTATTTAACCATTCCTTTTTGCTTATTAACAGTATTGTATGCAGTTCCTTTTTTAAGTGGTTTTCATAAAAATTTAAGAGAAGTTAGCTACCTTAAAATTATAGTTGTTGCTATAGTTTGGGCAGGTTTTACAGTACTAATTCCTATATTAGATGCAGCACAAGAAGTTACATTAAACGTAGTTTTAATGCTATTGCAGCGTTTTTTAATTGTAATCGTTTTAATATTACCTTTTGATATTAGAGATGTAAAATATGATGCAATTTCTCTACAAACCATCCCAAAGAAAATTGGTGTAAGAAAAACAAAAAAATTAGGGTTAATGTTACTTATTATCACATTGGTTTTAGAATACCTATTGGCTTCACCTTATAGAATTAAAACACCATTTATGGTGTTCTTTTTTTTAGTAATTATTTTCTTAATGCGCGCAAAAATCAATCAATCTAAATATTACAGTTCGTTTTATGTAGAGTCTTTACCAATTGTTTGGTGGCTACTTCTTTTAGGATTTCTTAAATTTTAACTACTAAAAGCTCTTTTTTTATAAAGTCGATTAATTATGATAACAAATAAAACAGATATCGTAAAACTGTAAATTGGCTTCTTATTTCCCTACTATATTTGTAGATTTACACACTTAAATTCAACTTAGATTTAAAGTGATGATTACCACCAAAAGAAATTATATTTTCGATTTTGATAGCACATTAACTCGTGTAGAAGCCCTAGATGTTTTAGCCGAAATTACACTTAAAAACAACCCGAAAAAAGATGAAATTATTCAAGAAATAATAGACATTACTAATTTAGGGATTGATGGGGAAATCTCCTTTACAGAGTCTTTAGAAAGAAGAATCAAACTTTTAGAAGCTAATAAATCAGATTTAGAAGCGTTAATTAAATCTCTAAAAAATCAAGTTTCTTCATCAATAGAAAGAAATAAAGAATTTTTTGAACTTTACGCAGAAGATATTTATGTAATTTCTTGCGGATTTAAAGAATTTATAGACCCAATTGTTGCAGAATATAACATCCCATCAGAAAGAGTATTTGCAAATACTTTTGAATTTGATGCAAACGGAAAAATTGTTAGCTTTGATGCTGCCAATCCACTTTCTCAGCACAATGGAAAAATAAAGTGTTTAAAAGACATGAACCTTGAAGGAGAAATACAAGTAATTGGAGATGGTTATAGCGATTATGTAACGCGTGAAGCTGGTGTAGCAGACAAGTTTTTTGCTTATACAGAAAATGTCTCTAGAGACAAAACAACAGAAAACGCAGACCATATTGCCCCAAATTTAGATGAATTTTTATACGTAAACGATTTGCCAAGAAATATAAGTTACCCAAAAAACAGAATTAAAATTTTATTATTAGAAAACGTTCATCCAGATGCTTTTACAAAGTTATCTACAGATGGTTTTTCTGTAGAAACAGTATCTAAAAGTTTATCAGAAGAAGAACTTATAAAAAAAATAAAGGATGTTCACGTTTTAGGAATCCGTTCTAAAACAAACGTTACTAAAAAGGTTGTAGAAGCTGCAGAAAAATTAATGGTAGTTAGTGCCTTTTGTATTGGTACTAAACAAATAGATTTAGAGGCTTGTAAAGAAAACGGAGTTGTTGTTTTTAATGCACCTTACAGCAACACACGTTCTGTAGTAGAGTTGGCAATTGGAGAAATTATTATGTTAATGCGTTCTGTTTTTCAAAGAAGTACAGAAATACATAATGGTCAATGGCAAAAAACAGCAGAAGGCTCTAGAGAAGTTCGTGGTAAAAAATTAGGAATTGTAGGTTATGGAAACATAGGAAAACAATTATCAGTTTTAGCAGAAGCTTTAGGAATGGATGTGTGTTATTATGATGTAGAAGACAAGTTAGCTTTAGGAAACGCTACTAAAATGAACACTTTAGAAGAATTGCTAAAGATTTCTGATGTTGTTACTTTACATGTTGATGACAATGCTGCCAATAAAAATTTCTTTGGAGAAAAAGAAATTGCACAAATGAAAGATGGCGCACATTTGGTAAACCTTTCTCGTGGTTTTGTGGTAGATATCAATGCATTAACACATGCTTTAAGAAGTGGTAAAATTGCAGGTGCTGCTATAGATGTATATCCTTCAGAACCAAGAAAAAACGGAGAATTTTATACAGAATTAAAAGGATTACCAAATGTAATTTTAACACCTCATGTTGGAGGAAGTACAGAAGAAGCTCAAAGAGACATTGCAGATTTTGTACCGAGTAAAATTATGGCGTATATTAACTCTGGAAATACAGTAGATGCCGTAAACTTTCCAAATATTCGTCTGCCAAGACAAACCAATGCACACCGTTTTTTACACATTCATAAAAACGTGCCTGGAGTTATGGCAAAAATAAATAAGATTTTAGCAAAATACGATTTGAATATTACTGGTCAATATTTATCTACAGATCCAAAAGTAGGTTATGTAATTACAGATTTAGACAAAGAATACAACAAAGAGGTTATTGAAAAACTTAGAAAAGTAGAAGGTACTATTAAGTTTAGAGTGCTATATTAGTAACATTCTTTCTAAAAATCAAACCCTTCAGTTTTTCAAAACTTGAAGGGTTTTTTAATGTTAAAAATAGATTTTAACCTATTTAAGACTTGAATTTAGTTGACAAATCAACAATCATTTTATCTTTTACACCTAAATAACGCCTACTTCCTAAATATCTGTTTTTATTAAACGCATCATAATTTGGTTGTAAAGAATCCATAGAATTGATATGTACATTTCCAGAAGCATGTATAAATTCCATTTTGTCATTTCCTAGCCAAATACCAACATGAGTCACTCTTTGTTTTTTATCTTCAGTAGCTTTTGTGCCAAAAAATAACAAATCACCTTTTTGTAAATCAGAAAAATCAAGATTTTTATCTACAGTTTTCCCTGCATTAATTTGTTGAGACGCATCTCTAGGAATAATAAATCCATTCATTAAGTACACCATTTTTGTAAAACCACTACAGTCCATTCCTTTGGCAGAAGTTCCTCCCCATAAATAAGGAAACCCTTCCATAGATTTTGCAATTTTTTCTATATCATTAGAGTTTGGTTCTAAGTTATGTACCCAAGATTCATATAAAACAGCTTCTTCTCTTTTAATAAATCCAGTTCTTTTATCAGGGTATACAACTTCTATAAACTTAGGTTTTAAAGATTTAAATTTTAAAATTCCACCTAATGTAATGTCAGAAACAATCTCAGAAGTATCGCTTCTATTAGCATATACATAACCAAAATTTTTGGTGTAAATTATCTTTTTTTGGTTGTTCCATTCATCAAATTCACCTTTATTCATTCTAGTAATTCCACCTTTATCAACCCAAGAAATATAATTGTCTGGAGTTTGAACTCTATAAAAATCTCCTTTTTTATCCAAAACTTTTAGTGGCATTCCTAATAAACCTTGCGTGCCTAATTCTGCAGAATGACTAGGTTTAGATCTAATATTAATCACAGAGTTTCTTGCAATAGCGTACATTTTATTTCCAACAACTGTATCTGGTAAAATTCTAATTTGATTTATATAATCAATATCTAAACTTTTTAGACTATCTAATAATTTTTGATAGCCAATTTTAGAATCGGTTTCTCCAGTTGCAATAATTTTCCCATCATAATTATCTATATCTACATTGTAAATAGCAACTCTTTTGTCTGGTGCATATTGCTCTTTAATACTTTCATTTACACCTTTTAAACCAGTAACTAAAAGAGAGTTGTTGTTACAAGAAAAACATAGAATACCTATAAAAAGTAAAAGAATTTTTAAAAACTTCATTGGGTGTCTTTTATTTTTTAAAAGATAAAGATAAGAATTTATTCAATCAAAAAATTCATTCTGATAACAGATTGTTTTATATTTGAAGACACTCATTTTTTTAGTTGATGAAATATCAGAATAATTTAGCATTTGCAAAACAGCAAGACCAAGAAGATTCACTTTCTCATTTACGAAATCGATTTCATATTCCTAAAGACAAATTAGGAAAAGAATGGTTGTATTTTACAGGAAACTCTTTGGGTTTACAGCCAAAATCAACAAAAGAATACATTTATCAGGAGTTAGAAGATTGGGCAAATTTAGGTGTAGAAGGTCATTTTGAAGCGAAGAATCCATGGTTGCATTATCATGAGTATTTAACTGATAAAATGGCGAAAATAGTAGGCGCAAAACCTATTGAAGTTGTGGTGATGAATACACTAACCACCAATTTACATTTGTTAATGGTTTCATTTTATAGACCCACAAAAACCAAGTATAAAATTGTAATAGAGAGTGATGCATTTCCTTCAGATAGATATGCTGTACAATCGCAATTAAAATTCCACGGGTTTTCAGAAGATGACCTCATTGAATGGAAACCAAGAAAAGGAGAGGAATTATTAAATATTGAAGATTTAGAAAAAATTGTATCAGAACAAGGAGATTCAATCGCTTTATTATTAATTGGAGGCGTAAATTATTACACAGGTCAGTTTTTAGATTTGAAAAGAATCGCAGAAATAGGACATTCAAAAGATTGTGTTGTAGGAATAGATTTGGCTCATGGAGCAGGAAATATTCAACCTAATTTACACGAATCTGGTGTAGATTTTGCAGCTTGGTGTACCTACAAATATCTCAATTCTGGACCAGGAAGTTTGGCAGGATTATTTGTGCACGAAAAACATGCAAAAAATAAAGACTTGCCACGTTTTGCAGGTTGGTGGAACCATAATAAAGAAACACGTTTTAATATGAGACAACCCTTTGATGTGATGGAAGGTGCAGAAGGTTGGCAATTATCAAATCCGCCAATATTATCGATGGCAGCCATAAAAGCCTCTTTAGATGTATTTGATGAGGTTGGTATGGAAGCTTTAAGAGAAAAGTCAGAAAAATTAACAGGTTATTTCGAGTTTTTAATCAATGAAATAGATTCTGATGATATTAAAATTATCACACCAAAAAATCCAAAAGAAAGAGGTTGTCAATTATCCATTCAAGTAAAAAATGCGGATAAAAGTTTACATCAAAAATTAATGCAGAATTATGTAATTACAGATTGGAGAGAGCCAGATGTAATACGTTGTGCACCTGTGCCAATGTATAATTCTTTTGAAGATGTGTATAGAATGGTTTCAATTTTAAAAGGATTGTTGTAAAATTAAAAATGTCTCCTCGAGCGCAGTCGAGAGGCTTTAATTAGTTCTCGACTGCGCTCGAACTGACAAAATATATAAATGAATAAAAAAGATAACATACTAATCATTGGAGCAGGACTCTGTGGTTCTCTTTTAGCTTTACGTTTAGCACAAAGAGGTTATAAAGTAGAGGTATATGAAAGCAGACCAGATTTACGTAAAGTAGATATTTCTGCAGGACGTTCTATAAATTTAGCCTTATCAGACAGAGGTTTAAAAGCCTTGCGTTTATGTGGTATGGAAGAAAAAGCCAGAGAAATATGTATTCCTATGTATGGCAGATTAATGCATGACAGAGAAGGAAATACATTTTCGTCTAATTATTCTGGGCGTAAAGATGAATACATCAACTCTATTTCCAGAGGAGATTTGAATGCTATTTTATTAGATGAAGCAGAAAAGCATCAAAACGTAACTATTCATTTTAATAAAAAATGTAAAAAAGTTGATATTGAAAAAAATATCGCGCATTTTAAAGATTACAATACCAAAGAAGAATTTCCAGTAATTGCAGACGTTATTTTCGGAGCAGATGGTGCTGGTTCTTCTTTAAGAAAAAGTTACATTTCTGAACGTAAATTCTTATTTAGTTACTCTCAAAATTATTTAAATCACGGATATAAAGAGCTGGAAATCCCAGCAGATAAAAATGGAAAACACCAAATAAGTAAAGGTCATTTACACATTTGGCCAAGAGGCGATTTTATGTTGATTGCTTTACCAAATATGGATGGAAGTTTTACAGTAACACTCTTTTTGAGTTATGATGAAGGCGAATTTAATTTCGAAAATTTAACATCCGAAGAAAAAATAACCGAGTTTTTCGAGAAAGAATTTCCTGATGCTTTGACGTTAATTCCGAATATTAAAGAAGAATTTATAAACAACCCAACAGGAGCTTTAGGAACCGTAAAATGTTCTCCTTGGTTTTATCAAAATAAAACACTGTTAATTGGCGACGCTTCACATGCAATCGTGCCTTTTTACGGACAAGGAATGAATGCGTCTTTTGAAGATGTTTTTGTGTTAGATGAAATCCTTTGTCATTTCGAGCGCAGTCGAGAAATTTTTGATTGGAAATCCGTTTTTAAAGCCTATCAAAAAGCCAGAAAACAAGACACAGATGCAATTGCAGATTTAGCGATAGATAATTTTCATGAGATGAAAGACCATGTTGCAAATCCGCTTTTTAAAGAAAAAAGAAAGATAGAAATGGATTTAGAAAAACATTTTCCAAATCAATATTTTTCTAAATATTCGTTAGTGACTTTTAATGAGAATATTGGGTATAATGAAGCAATGAAAAGAGGAAGAGCACAAGATAAAGCATTGTTAAACTTAATCTCTGGAGATGAAGTCCATACACATTTAAACATGACAAAAGAAGAATTGAAAGTCATTTTAGAGAAAGTAATTAAAGAAACAAACGAAATTTTACAAGAAGATAAAATTGCAGGATTGTAGAGTAAAAGTAAAATGTCACCTCGAGCGCAGTCGAGAGGTTATTAATAATAAGAAATGTAAATAGTTCTCGATTGCGCTCGAACAGACAACAAGATTAATGAAAAAATACATTCTTTTATTACGTGGAATAAATGTATCAGGAAAAAATAAAATTCCGATGGCAGATTTACGTGAATTATTAAATGATTTAGATTTTCAAAATGTACAAACCTATATTCAAAGTGGAAATATCATTTTAGAATCAAGTGAAAGTAAATCCGTAATTTGTAATAAAATAAAAAACGGAATTCAATACAAATTTGGATTTGATGTTTCAGTTTTAGCAAGAACAATTCAAGAATGGAAAAAGACGATTGAAAATTATCCTTTTTCAATGGAAAATGAAAAAATAGTTGCATTTGCGTTTTTAAATAAAGCTTCAAAAGAAAGTGTAATTGAAGTCAAAAATATAGGAGAAGACCAATACAAAATAGTTGATGATGTGGTGTATTTATATTGTCCATCTGGTTTTGGAAAATCAAAACTGACGAACAATAACATCGAGAAAAAATTGAATGTAATTGCAACCACAAGAAATTTAAGAACAGTAAAAAAGTTGTTTGACTTGTCAAAATTATAATGAAATGTCTCCTCGAGCGCAGTCGAGAGGTCATTAAAAGTAAGGAATAATAAATTAGGTCTCGACTGCGCTCGACCAGACAAGAGATATGTCAGAAAAAAAAGTAACACCAAGAGGCGCATATCCACACGTAAAAGTTGTGGGCAATTTTATTTTTGTTTCAGGAACCAGTTCCAGAAGAGCAGATAATTCTATAGCTGGAGTAGATATTATTGATGAAATGGGAACAAAACATTTAAATATTGAAACGCAAACTAGAGAAGTTTTAAAAAATATCGATAAGAATTTAAAAACAGTTGGTGCAAGTTTAAAAGATGTGGTAGATGTTTCTACATTCTTGGTAAATATGAATGATTTTGCAGGTTACAACAAAGCTTACGCAGAATTTTTCGATACAAAAACAGGACCAACAAGAACAACAGTGGCTGTACATCAATTACCACATCCAGATTTGGTGGTAGAGATTAAAGTAACGGCTTATAAGAAAAAATAGATGATTAATTATTTTAGAAAAATAAGAGCAAATATGTTAAAAAAGAATAGATTTTTTAATTACATTTTATATGCCTTAGGTGAAATTCTACTTATTGTAATTGGTATCCTTTTAGCATTATATCTTCAAAATAGAAATGAAGAGAAAAAGATTAGAGAAGCTATTAAGACTTCTATAAATATGATTAAAGACGAAATGATTACTAATAAAAATAATATTGATATAGTGAAAGATTATCACATTATGGTAAGAGACACATTAAGAAAGACTAATCTTAGTACAGATTTAAAAAGTACTAATGAAAAATTAGGTTTTTGGAGAGGTATGAGAACACCAACACTTCAAGATGCTGCTTTTCAATCAAGTATTCAATCTGGAATTACTAAAGAAATTAATCCTATGCTTTTAAAAACTTTGAATAGCCTTTATGCACAGCAAAAAAGTTATAATGACTTTACTTCTCAATCTACACAAATATTTTTCAATACTGATTTTACAGACGGAAATAGTTTAAGAAGAGCTTTTGGAAAAATTCAAATAACAATGAATGATCTTTATTATTATGAAAAAGGATTAAACGAAAATTACACAAAATCTTTAAAGCAATTAGATTCAATTTATCAGATAAAATAGTGCAGATAAAAAACTATATAAAAGGCGAGTTCGTAAATCCAATTCAAGATAATTGGATTGATAACTACAACCCATCAATAGGAGAAATCTACGGACAAATTCCAAATTCTTCCAAAGAAGATGTAGAAAAAGCATACCAAGCTGCAGCAGATGCTTTTCCAGCTTGGAGCAATACTACTTTAGATGAAAGAAGTAAAATACTATCAAAAATTGCCAATTTAATTTTAGAAAAATTAGATTTTTTTGCTGAGGCAGAATCAAAGGACAATGGAAAACCAATCAGTTTAGCAAAAGCAGTTGATATTCCAAGAGCAGCAAGTAACTTTCAGTTTTTTGCAAATGCAATTACGCAGTTCTCATCAGAAAGTCATGAAAGTGTAGGGCTGAATGCTGTTAATTTTACTTTACGTCAACCTTTAGGAGTTGTAGGTTGTATATCTCCTTGGAATTTGCCTCTCTATTTGTTTACGTGGAAAATTGCTCCAGCAATTGCTTCAGGAAATTGTGTTATTGCAAAACCGAGTGAAATAACACCAATGACAGCATATTTATTAGGCGAAATTTTCACAGAAGCTGGTCTCCCAAAAGGCGTATTAAATATTGTACATGGTTTAGGAACTTCAACAGGGCAAGCCATTGTAGAGCATCCAAATATCAAAGCCATCAGTTTTACTGGAGGTACAAAAACAGGAGCACATATTGCCAGAGTTGCAGCACCCATGTTTAAAAAATTATCTTTAGAATTAGGAGGAAAAAATCCAAACATCATTTTTGCAGATTGCGATTATGACAAAATGTTAGCAACCACCCTTCGTTCTTCATTTGCAAATCAAGGTCAGATTTGTTTGTGTGGAAGCAGAATTTTGGTAGAAGAAACAATCTTCGAGAAATTCAAGAAAGATTTCATAAAAAGAGTATCCGAATTAAAAGTAGGAAATCCATCAGAAGAGAGTACTAAGATAGGAGCATTAGTTTCTGCAGCACATTTAGAAAAAGTAAAAAGTTATATAGATATTGCTGAACAAGAAAATGGAAAAATCCTCTTTGGTGGAAAAAGAGTAACAGTAAAGGGAAGTGAAAATGGCTATTATTTACAACCCACAATTATAGAAGTTTCAGACAATAATTGCAGACTAAATCAAGAGGAAATCTTTGGACCAGTGGTAACCATTATGTCATTTAAAACAGATGAAGAAGCATTGCAATTAGCAAACGATGTAAAATACGGATTATCAGCCACTTTATGGACGAATAATTTAAACAGAACCATGCAATTTTCTAAACAATTACAAACTGGAATTGTTTGGGTAAATACGTGGATGTTACGTGATTTAAGAACTCCTTTTGGTGGTGCAAAAGACAGTGGAGTAGGTAGAGAAGGAGGTTTTGAAGCATTACGCTTCTTTACAGAACCAAAGAATATTTGCATTCAATATGAATAAAGAAATCAGAGAAAAAATCATTGGAATTTGTGACGAGAAAATTGCAAAAAAAGGAGAAAATGTAGGTTTATCATTCTATGCATTTTTCAAAAATAAAAATGATAACCCAAAGTTGTTAATGGAAGTTGCCACTTGGTGGATTGAAACCCATCAATTAGATCATTTTGAAAAAGCAATGAAGATTAAAAACATGATTGAAAGTAATAATTAAAACTAAAAGTATCTTCGAGCGCAGTCGATAGGATAAAAAAGTATAAATCAGATTAAATGTCTCCTCGAGCGCAGTCGAGAGGTTAATTATGAAAACGTATTTTGTTTATATTTTAAAATGTTCAGATAATTTACTCTATGTTGGAGTAACAAATAATATTGAAAGACGATTTGAAGAACATCAAAGAGGATTAAATAAAAGTTGTTTCACCTATAAAAGAAGACCATTAGAATTAATATTTCATCAAGTTTTTAATGATATAGAGCAAGCAATTTATTTTGAAAAGAAAATAAAAAAATGGAGTAGTAAAAAGAAGTTAGCTTTGGCTAATGATAATTTTGATATGTTAGAAATTTTATCAGAATGTAGAAATGCAACGCATCATAAATATAATCCAGATAATTAATTAGGTCTCGACTGCGCTCGACCAGACATAGAAAATACGATATGAATTTACAACTAAACAACAAAAACGCATTAGTTTGTGGTAGCACACAAGGTATAGGAAAAGCGACAGCATTATTATTGGCAGAAGAAGGAGCTAATGTAACCTTACTTGCCAGAAATGAAGAAAAGTTACAATCAGTTTTAAAAGAATTGGCAAATAATGGAAACCAAAATCATACCTATTTAATGGCAGATTTTTCAAAACCAAATGAGTTAAAACAAGTTTTAGAAAGCTCAGAATTGCAATTCCATATTCTGGTAAATAATACTGGAGGGCCTGCTGGAGGTCCAATTTTCAAGGCAAAGATAGATGAATTTGAAAGCGCTTTTACACAACATTTAAAATGCAATCATATTTTGGTGCAAAGTTTAGTTCCGTTTATGAAAACACAATGTTTTGGACGAATTATTAACGTAATTTCTACATCCGTAAAACAACCTTTAGATGGTTTAGGCGTTTCAAATACCATTCGTGGAGCAGTTGCTAATTGGTCTAAAACTTTGGCAAATGAGTTGGGTGAATTCGGAATTACAGTAAACAATGTTTTGCCAGGAGCAACAGGAACAGAAAGATTGAATGAAATTATCAATAATAAATCTAACAAAACAGGAAAATCTTTTGATGAGGTTGCAACAGCAATGAAAAATGCATCACCAGCAAAACGTTTTGCAAAACCAGAAGAAATTGCCAATGCTATTGTGTTTTTAGCAAGTGAAAATGCGAGTTTTATCAACGGAATTAATGTTCCTGTAGATGGTGGAAGAACGAAAAGTTTGTAAACCCCATCCCTAACCCTTCCCAAAGGGAAGGGAATAAAAATGCGAATAATTACTATATTAGTAAACAGAAAATTATAACAAATTATTAATGAAAGACTTCAATTTTTACCCAGATTGGAGTCCCTTCCCTTTGGGAAGGTTAGGATGGGCTTTTAATATGAATTTAGTACAACCTTTAAATTTTAAAAAGTGGATTGATGAACATCGTCATTTACTAAAACCACCAGTTGGTAACAAACAAGTTTGGGATAATGGTGAATATATAGTTATGGTTGTTGGTGGGCCAAATAACAGAAAAGATTATCATTATAACGAAACTCCAGAATTTTTCTATCAAGTAGAAGGAGATATGATCTTAAAAATCATAGACGATAAAGGAGAACAAATTGATGTAGAAATTAATGAAGGAGACATTTATTTATTGCCAGGAAAAGTACCACATTCTCCACAAAGAAAAGAAAATACAGTTGGTTTGGTCATAGAATATCCACGTTCAGAAGGAATGTTAGATGCTTTGGAGTGGTATTGTGAAAATTGTGGAAACCCATTATACAGAGAAGAATTCGCATTAGATAATATAGAAACAGATATGCCAATTATTTTTGATAAATATTATTCAGACACAAAAAAATGTACTTGTAATAATTGTGGAACTGTGATGCAATCACCCAATAAAATCCCATCCTAGCCTTCCCAAAGGAAAGGAATTTATACTCATTAAAAAAGCCAAATTAAAAACTCAAAAAAAGTAATGTCAAATCCATTAGAAAATAACAGTGTTCCCTCCTTTGGAGGAAAGGAGGCTAGAAAACTACGTATAAACGGACACTCACACTTATTACCATATCCAGAGCAAATTCCTCAATTTATGAAGGAAAAAGAAATTTTTTGGGTAGATAATGAGCGCAAACACATGTTACAAAAAGGTTGGAAACGTCCAGTAACAGATTCTAGTTTTTTCTTGGATGAGAAATTATTGTGGATGGAAAAAAACAAACTAGATCATGCAGTAGTTTTAAATCTATCTCAATTGTATGGAAATGGTTTGCGTTTGGAAGAAATGAAAAAAGCATTGCGTTTTCAGAACGATTTTAATGCAAAAGTGCAACACAATCATCCAGATAAATTTACTTGTGGCTTTGTAGTGCATCCTGGTTTTATTTATGGTGCTTTGTACGAAATGGAACGTTGTGTAGAAGAGTTAGGACTAAAAGTTTTGTGTTTACCAACTCATTTTATGGATTCTATTGGGCAATGGAGATGTGTTTTTGATGAAGAAAACGATCGAATTTTTGAATTGGCAGATAAATATAAATTAGCCATTGAAATCCATCCTTATGATGGAGATAAAATGATAAAATTAGAAAACACCAATTGGCGTTTTCACTTAATTTGGATGTTGGCACAATGTGGAGATGCCTATCATTTTTACACCTTAAACGGAATGCAAGAGCGTTTTAAAAACATTAGAACCTGTTTTGCTCACGGAGGTCAATTAGCACAAATGAATTTAGGAAGAAGAATACAAGGTTTTGATGGAAGACCAGATTTGTTTGAAGGAAAAACACACCCAAGAAAAGCAATTGGACATAAAAATATCTTTTTCGATACGTTAGTGCACGATACAGATTCTTTGCAATTAATGTTTAAAAGACAAGGAACCAAACAAGTTTTAATGGGCTTAGATGACCCTTATCCATTAGGAGAAATGGAAAGTGATAAACAATCTTCATATCCTGGAAAAATTTTAGATTTAGCCATTGAAAAAAATATTATTACAGAAACCGAAAAAGACGAAATCTGGGAAGATAACGTCTTGCAATGGTTGTTTGGTGATGATGAAAAAGCGAAACAAAATCTTATAAATAAGATTCTAAAAGTATAAATGTCATTTTTGACCTTGTGGAGAAATCTTAGAATGTAAAAAAGAGATTTCTTAACTACACTGCGTTTCGCTAGAAATGACAGTTTTTTTGGATACTGCCAAAGTTTTCAGTTAGCAGTCAGCACTCTCACTGAATACTGCCAACTGAAGACTGAATACTGCCTATTGAAAACTGGAAACTAATTCTACTTTTCACACTGCTTTAAAACCTGCTCTGCTCTTTTCATCATAAACTTCGGATAAAATTCTTCCTCAATTTTTTCTTCTTTTCCTAGTTTTATGGCACGTTTAATTTCATCACAATAAGGTTTTGTAGATTTTCCAAAAAAGCGAGCAGCTCCCATATTCCATTCTGCATTTCCTAATACAACTCTTGGGTTATTAGGTGCAATTGCCAATGCTTTAGCATATAATTGTGCATTTTTTCCAGATAACGTCATTCCGTATTTTTGTCCATCAAAAGCAATATAAGCAGTATTTAATAACGCTTGAGTGATTAAAATTTCAGGATTATTTTCTGAATTAGATTTTGCAACATCTAAAAACTCTTGTGCTTTTTTTAATTTTGCTGTTAATGCTGCTTCGTCTTTTAAACCAAAGCTTCCTAAAATTTCTACAGTTGCAGCATAATAAGCTGGTAACCATTTTTTTGGTTCTGCTTTAGAAACTCTTTCGAATAATTGAGAAGCTTTTGTCATTTCTCCTTTTTCCCATAAACCAAATGCTTTTTGCATTCCTTTTTGGTATTTTGTTTGCGCAGAAATTCCAGTCGCAATAAAAATTGCGATCATAATTGTAAGTTTTTTCATGATGTTAGTGTTTAATTTGTTGTTTTAAATTGATATTTAATAATAATGTAGGCAACTATAATGTTAGGTACCCAAGATAACCAAGCAACTATTCTGTAAGCTGGTAAAAAACCGCCTAAATTAATGGTTAATATTGGTAGCCAAATTCTTAAAGTTACAGCAGAGAAACAAGCTGCATAACTATAAATCATTAGTTTTTGATGTTTTATTACGTCTCCTTTTTTTATAGCTGTAAAAGCAAACAATGTAGATAAAAACCAGAAGATTGCCATTGCTGTAAATCCTAATTTGGGGCTTAGACCTCCTGTTGCATGAAGAGCTATGTAAAAACCTGCAATGCCACTAAGTAAGCAACAGCTTACATATATCTTTCCAATCTTTTTATGCAATTCTATATTTTTAATTCTAAATTTTTTATGAAACTGAATCCAACCGATTAAAAGTGCAATTCCGCCTAAAATAATATGTGTATAAAACATGCTATTCCAAAGAACATTTGCTAAAAGAACATCTGATTTACTTGCTAATAAACCAAACTTTCTATCAATTACAAAGTAGATGATTGGATATAAACCTATTGCAACACAGCTAATGGCTAAAATATAATATGGTATTTTTTTAAGAACCATTAATCTACAGAAATCTTTATTGTTTTATTTGAATCTAAGGTAAACTTTGCATCTTTATATTTTGGTGGTCCCATAAAACCAGTTGCGTCATTAGAAAAACCATAAGGTTCTTTTGGAATACCAAAAATTTTAGTGTCCATTTTTTTATTATCATTTTCATCATGAAATAATGAAACTGCATATTCTCCTTTTTTTAAACCTTTAAAATAAGCAATTGCCTTTTTATTTTTTACAACAGCATTGGTTCCTTTGTTGTCTTTACTTGATTTTAAAAAATTCTTTTTGCTATTATACAATGCAATAAAAACTTTTCCTTTGTCTGTATCCATTCCTGTAATTTCTATAGTTAAATCGAAAGTTTCTTCTTGAGCATTTGTGGCTAAAATTCCACTAAAAATGATTGCTATTGTTAAAAGGATTTTTTTCATAATTGTTAATTCTATTTGTTTGATGATGTAAATATCGTTTGTTTTTTGAATTTTAAAACAACAAACATACCGAATTGTAATTTTTTGTTGCTGAATTGTTATTTTTTAATGTTTTCAAGGTTCTTTCTTTTGAATGCTATTTCGACTTTATGGAGAAATATTAAAATTATGTTTGAGATTTCTCAATTCCACTGCGTTTCATTCTAAATGACAATCTATTTTTGATGATAGCAATTTGTTAGCAAACAAGTTTATCCCAGTATTGAAACAATATCCTTTTTATGCTAAACTTGATTTTGAATCTGAAATAAAAAATAAAATCAGTTGTTTTGATGGCAAGATGCTGAAATAAATTCAGCATAAAAATATATAGCCTTTCGACTTCGCTCAACATAAATTCCAAGCTGGAAATAGCTTCTAATAAATTTATAAATTATCTAACTGGTTTGATTTTTTATCATCGCTAATGGTCCAAAAGAAACCTACAAAAAAGAAGCTGTCTGCATTTGGTACTCGTGCTTGTCTTTCAAA
This sequence comes from Polaribacter sp. 2305UL8-11, assembly GCF_058147165.1. Lineage (NCBI taxonomy): Bacteria > Pseudomonadati > Bacteroidota > Flavobacteriia > Flavobacteriales > Flavobacteriaceae > Polaribacter > Polaribacter sp. 2305UL8-11. The sequence goes on from NZ_JBYVJW010000004.1 coordinate 222,687, forward strand.
ATTTCCATTCATATCTGGTGTGTTTTTATAGTTGTAGCCAAAAATGTTTTTAGTACCTAAAATATTGTTGGCAGAGAAATATAAAATCTTTTGTTGGTCTATTAAATACGCCCAATTAAAACTTAAATTGTTAAAGTTTTTAGTTTGGCTGTTTAAAAAACCAGCTTCGTTTGGATTGGTGTAATTTCTACCAGATGCAAACTGGTAACTAAAACCAATTTGACTCTGCCAATCTTCTATCCAGTGTTTAGTAACTACAGATAAATTGTGCTTAGAAGCAAAACTTGGTGTTGCTGCAGTTGGGTAATTTCTAAAATCTCTTTCTGTGTCTAAATATGAATAGGATACCCAGTAATCTGTATTTTTTATTTTACCATTTTGTCTCCAAAAAACATCAAAACCTTTGGCAAAACCAAAACCATTGTTGTTAAATGTTGAGTTAAAGTTAGGCTGATTGTCATTAAAATTGGCATTGTTATTATTAAATTTTACCAAACTATTATAATCTTTATAATATGCTTCTACTCTAAAAATTTGACCCTGTTTTACCGATTGAAAATTGGCAATTAAATGAGAAGTGTTTTGAGCTTTTAAATTTTGAGAAAACTTTAAATACTCGCTATTTGGGTTTTGATAAAATTGCCCATAAGCCAAAGAAAACTGTGTATTTTTACTTGATTTATATGAAATAGAAGTTCTAGGTGAAATTGTAAATTGATTTAATAATTCTGAATTTTCTGCGCGAACACCAATTTTAGCAGCTAAATTTTTAGAGAAGAAAATATCTGTTTCTACAAAGGATGCAAAAATGTTATTATCAAAACCATAATTAAACTTACTACTATTTTTTGGAGTATAATTTTCATCATAATTTGTGATAAAGTATTCTGCACCAAAATTTAAGCGAAACCTGCTTGAAAAACGTTTTTTTAACTTTGCTTTAAAATGATAAGAATTGTCATTACTATTAATTAAATCTTCTATAAATTTAATATTCGTGTTATCGTTTGTATAGCTTAATGCAGTTTCATATTTCCAATTATTACCAAATTTATTTTTGTAAGAAGCATTAAAATATAAGTTTCTGTTTTGTAATCCAAATCGTAAACCGTCATTAAAATTAATATCATCTTGAATAACATCAAAATCTGAATAACTATATGCACTATATAGCTTTAGCATAGAATCGTCTTTAAATTTTTGCCTAAAAACCATTTCTCCATTTGCAGACTGAAAAGGTTTTTTCCACGTATTTCTATCTTTAAAAATGGCTAAATAAGGAGCTAAATTAATGTAAGAAGTATTTATGCTAAAAGAACTATTTTTCCATTTTTGAGTATTTCCAACTCCCAAACCAACTGTCATTAAAGCAATGTCTGTTTTTTCTTGATCAGGTTCATCAATAGTATTTAATAATAAAACACTAGACAAAGCTTGCCCATATTCTGCAGAATAACCACCTGTAGAAAAGGTAATTCCTTTAAATAAAAATGGCGAATATCTTCCTCTTGTAGGAATGTTGTTTGTAGTTGGTGTAAAAGGCGTGAAAACTCTTGCTCCATCTATAAAAATCTGTGTTTCTTCTGCTTCTCCACCTCTTACAAATAATCTACCATCTTCTGCTACAGTTGCAGTTCCAGGTAAGGTTTGTAAAGCACCCACAAAATCGCCCAAAGCACTTGCTGTTGTTACAACATCTAAAGGTTTTAAAGCAGTTACTTTTGCATTGTCTCCAGCTTCAAAAGTACCTGCATTAATAACAACTGCGTCTAAAGAATTGACATCATCTCTTAATTTTATTTTTAAATTTTTGAATGATGAAACATCTGCAGTTTTTATATAGGTTTCATAAGAAACGTACGAAATGACTAAGGTTTGTGCTCCTTTTTCTTCGGTTTTAAAAGAAAATTCTCCTTTTTCGTTTGTTGAAGAACCATCGTAAGTGCCATCTAAATAAACACTTGCTCCTAAAATTGGTTTGTTTTTAGAATCTGTAACTTTTCCTGAAATGGTAGTTTGTGCAATTAAAGAAAATTGGCAAATTGTACATAGTAAAAATAAAATACGTTTCATCGTTTTGGTTTTTTTGATGATACAAAGATGAAATAGTTTGTTGTTGATAAATAAAAAGAAATACCGAGTTGTAATTTTTGAATGATGAGTTGTAAGTCTACAAAATAGGAATACATAAATCTACTGTAAACTTATTTTCTGGATGTTCTTCAGCATTATTGTAATAAATTTCAAAGGGAGCCACTTCTGATTTTTTATAGCCATTTTCTAACATAAAAGCAAATGAAGCTTCCCAAGCTTGTTGAAATTGTAAAGGCGTAATTTCGAAACGAGAAACAATACATTTGGTAGGAGATAAAACTTTTAAACTCACTTCTCCATCAATTTCTACAGGATTATTTAAAACAATGCAAGCACTCATTCTTAAATTGTTAGGGTCTGTAATTTTAGGGCTATCATGATAAATGGTAAGCATTCTTGTTTGCTCATTCATCAATCCTTTAGGAGTTGCCCATTTTACTAATCTATTGTAAACACTTCCAATTCCTTCCATTTTTCCTTTGTAAGAAATGTAGCCTAAATCTAATCTTGGAATAGTTTTAATTGTTGTTTTTGCATTCATTTGTAACCAGTTTAAAGCATTATTAACATTACAAATATATTGCTCGAAAGTAACTTTTACTTGTCCATTTTTGCTTTCTGTTTTGCAAATCTTGCTATATTTTTCTGGACTTTTTTCTTTAAATTGATTAGGAGAAATGCCATAAAATTTTTTAAAAGCTTTGGAAAATGAAGATAAGTTACTAAAACCAACAGCTTCTGCTATTGCTGTAATTGTTTTTTCTTTTTGGTTTAGTAAAGAAGAAGCAGCACTTTCAATTCTTTTTCTGATGATAAAATTATTTGGAGTTTCTTTAACAACCATAGAAAATAAACGATGAAAATGAAAAGGAGAAAAATGCGCTTTTTCTGCAATAATATCTAAAGTAAGTTTTGCCTCTAAATTCTCTTCTATAAATTGAATAGCAGTATTTAAACGAGCAATATTTTCTTCTGCAATTTTATTAGTTTTCAATTTTCTTTTTTTTGAAGTTGGTAGAATACGATTCCGCCTGCAAAATATAAAAGAATATCTATATAGTCTTTGGTATATCTTGCTAAATATTGGGGGAAAACAAATTCAAAAAGCAAACTGTATAAAAAACAGACATATAAAATTATTGGAAAAGGTATTTTATAATTTGGGTTATTTCTAGACCATTTTAAAACTTGTAAACAAATAAAAAGAACAATAGGAATGATTAAAAAATCATTTAAATAATTGTTGATAAAATTGGGAAGTGAAACAGAAAAATATTGTAAAAAGTATACAGTTGTGCCTATAATTAAACAGCAGTAGAAAAAATATAAAAGTAATTTTTTCATGTTAACCAGCTGCAACCATTGCAATAAACCAAGCTAAACCAGCACCAATTGCACTAACTACAGCAATTACTGAGTATAAAACCCAACCGAAAAATCTATATAGAAAAAAAGGATGTTTTTTTAATCTTTCTGCAAAATTGGGGTTTTCTTTTTCGTAAATAGCTGCTTCAATTTGCTTTTGTTTTTCTGCAGCTATTTTTATTTCCCTTTTCTTTTGATGAGAAATTAAGGTGTTACAAACTTTACAATAATCTCTATTTTTATTGAAAATCCCGCAATTTGTACATTTAATTGTTCTGTTTTCCATTAAAAGTTTATTTGCTTGTTTTTCTTTTTATAAGGTCTAATAATTAAACGTGTTTCTCTATCAAAACGAATGTAATTATATACCCAGTTTAAAAAAACGATTGCTCTATTTCTAAAGCCAATTAATGAAAAAAGATGTACAAACATCCAAACAAACCAAGCAAAAACTCCTTGAAATTTCCATTTAGGTAAATCTACAACAGCTTTATTTCTTCCTATTGTAGCCATAGATCCTTTGTCATTATACACAAAAGCCTTTTGTTTTTTATGAAATAGTTTTGCTAGTATATTTTTTGCAACTAATCTTCCTTGTTGTATGGCAGGTTGTGCCATCATTGGATGTCCATAAGGATTTTCTTTGGATGTCATACAGGCTACATCACCAATTGCGTAAATATTTTTGTAGTTTAAAACTTTGTTATATGCGTCTACTTTAATTCTGGCAGCTCTTTCTATAACACATTCTACTTTTAAACCATCAATTGTTTGTCCTTTTACACCTGCAGCCCAAATAACTGTTGCAGCTTTAAAATGATCTAAACCATTTGTGGTAACTATTTTGCCATCATAATCTAAAACCCGCAAGTTTTTCCAAACATTTACGCCAAGTTTTATTAAAAAATCTTCTGCTTTTTCTGATGCTTTTGCACTCATCCCTTTTAAGATTTCTCCAGAACTTTGTATCAAATTTATTTGCATTTGACGGATATCTAAATCTGGATAATCTTTAGGCAAAATTCCTTTTTTCATTTCTGCTAAAGCTCCAGCCAATTCTACTCCTGTAGGACCACCACCCACAATTACAAAATTCATTAATGCATTTCTTTCCTCAATATTAGAAGTTAATAAAGCTTCTTCAAAATTCTCTAAAATTAAGCTTCTGATATTCAAAGATTGTGGAACAGATTTCATTTCCATTGCATATTTCTGAATATTGGTATTTCCAAAAAAGTTGGTTGTAGAACCAGTTGCAATGATTAATTCGTCATATTCTAAATTTCCAATAGAAGTTTCTACAGTGTTTTTTTCTGGATTAATTTTAGAGACTTCTGCCAACCTAAAATAGAAATTATCTACATCATTAAAACGTTTTCTTAATGGAAAAGCAATAGAATCTGGCTCTAATCCACCAGTTGCTACTTGATATAATAAAGGTTGGAAAGTATGATAATTGTGTTTGTCTATTAAAACAACTTGTAGTTCTTGTTTTTCTAAACCTTTTGCAGCTGCTAAACCTGCAAATCCGCCACCAATAATTACAACTCTTGGAAAACTAGTTTGTGGAATGTTCATGTAGATTTTATGAGTTTAAATCTATTACAAATTTACAAAATAAATAAGTAAATTCTTTATTTATAGCCCAATTTAATCTCTTGTAAAGTTTTGTTTGTATTGATAAATTCTGATATAATTTTAAACTTTAATTGGTTGATTTCTAAATTAAAATACCTTGTCCATTTATCATCTTTACATAAATTATTTATTTGTTTGATTCTTTTTTGAGCTTCAGAAAATGTAAATAAATGCGCTTTTGTGGTTTTTTTTTTTGGTTGAAGTTTTGTTGTTTTTGCTTCAAAATTCACTTCAATAAAAAATAGTTTTTCATTTGAATAGATAGGGTAGAAGCCACTCCATTTTGCAAAACCAATAACTACCTTTTGATTCTTGTAATTCTCACCTGAAATTAATTTCCATCTACAATTGGCAACTCTTCCCCAATGATTCGATTTTCTATAAACTCCTTCTTCAGTATAAAAATAAACACTTTCTGATTTACTTTTATAGTTGGTGTTTTCTGGAAAATGAAAATTATCAACTTGTTGGAATTCACAAAAAGTATGTTTAAAAAAGTTGGTTTGGTTGTAGGTTTTCAAAATTGATATTTAAAACTTCATGTTTGCGAATGTAATAAAGCAATCTGGATTTAAAGTTCTCGATACAATTTTCTTTTTACATCAGAAAAATAAATTAAACTTTTACAGAAATAAAAATTTAAGAGGAAGTCTAGAGCTAGAATTTCGAGGATTTTTTTAGATTAATGTCTTAAACTTCCTATTTTATAAGAATTTATTCTTTTATCCGTTTTTAAGAATTTTTCTAACTCTTCAATTGTTTTTTCTTGTACATGCCCTCTTTGATACATGGTTAGAAAAGCTCCATCAGTATTTAACGGATTTCCACCAATGGCAAGCTTTAATTTTTCAACAACATTTCTAACAAAATCATCAATAAAGTTTTCTTCATTAATTGATGGTTTTAAAACTATTTTAAGATTAAAACCAACACCATCATGTATGGTAAAAATTTCTTCTAACAAATTTTTATCAGACAAAACACCTTCAGAATTTTTGAAGATTTCAATTTCAACTACTCCAGTTTTAGAAAATTCAACCTCCCATCTTTCTCCTGGTATGGAAACTAAAACCATTATATACTCTTCTCTAAAATGATGTAAGCTGTAATGGATATTTTTCTTTTCTAGTTTATTTAGGAATGATAATAGTTGCTTCATGATAGTTAATTTTTCTTAAATTAATTCTCTTTCTTTTAAGAATGAATTATGCGTTTTTATTTAATAACCTTGTTGTTGTATAAGATTTCCTTTAATTAATTGCAAATTCTATAGCACTTTCTGCATGAATTTTAGTAGTATCAAACATTGGAATGTCAATATCATTTTCCTTTATTAATAGAGAGATTTCTGTACAACCTAAAATAACACCTTCAACTCCTTCATTAATAGATTTCTTTATAATTTCTATAAATTTATTTTTTGATTCTGATGTTGTTATTCCATAAACTAATTCTTTATAAATTACATTGTGAATAGCTTCTCTATCATTTTTAGAGGGTATGACAACTTCGATTTTAAATTTTTCTTTTAAAATATTTTTATAAAAGTCTTTTTCCATTGTAGACTTTGTTCCTAAAAGTAAAACTTTTCTAATATTACTTCTTTTAATTTCTTTACCCGTAACTTCAGCTATGTGAAGAAAAGGAATATTACTGTTTTTTATGATACTCTCTGCACAGATGTGCATGGTATTACAACAAAGAATAATAGCTTCTGCTCCAGATTTCTCTAAATTTTCAGCATATTTAGTCATTAGTTTATTCAACTTTTTATAATCTTCTAAGTCCAGTAATTCTTGTATTTCAGCAAAATTAACAGATTCTAAAATACATTTGGAAGAATGTAAGCCACCTAAAGATTCTTTAACTCCTTTATTAATTAGTTTATAATAAACCAAAGTAGATTCCCAAGTCATTCCTCCAATTAATCCAATCTTTTTCATAGCACATTATTAGTCTTAACCATGGTTAAAGCTTTTACAAACGACTTTACTGAACGTGATATATCTTTTTCAGTTGTAGCCCAAGAACAGATACTAACTCGCATCACTTTTTTGTTAAACCATACAGATCCTCCTAACCAGCATTCTCTCAAATTTTGAATTGTACGTAATACTTCTTCAGTTATAGTATCTGTATCACATCGTACAACCACCTGATTAAACACAACCTCATTTTCTACATAAAATCCTTCAATTTTTTTTATTTCATTGGCAAATTGTTGGGCTCTTAAATGCATGGTTAAAATCATTTCATCAATACCACTCTTCCCTAAATATTTCATAATAGCCCATAGTTCTATAACGCGTGCTCTTCGTGACATTTCTGGTGTATAAAACATACCATCTCTTTCTTTACTTTCTATAATATAACTACCAGACATATGAAGTGCAGCAATCATTGCCTCTTTATCAGCACACATTATAATGCCACAATCATAGGGCGTATTGAGCGTTTTATGCCCGTCAACAGCCCAAGAAGAAGCATTTTCTATTCCTTTGGTTAAATGTTTTAAATCATTAACAGCTTGTGCCCATAGACCAAAAGCTCCATCAATATGCACCCAGGTATTTGCTTTTTTAGCTTTATTGCAAATAGTCTTAAAATCATCAAAAGCACCACTATTTACATTACCTGCTTGTAGGATTAAAATGGTACTGTCATCTAATTCAGGAATTAACTCAGGCACCATTCTGCCTTGATTATCTACATCAACCCACTCTATATTTTCTTGCCCCAAACCAAGTATGCCTATAGCTTTTAAAACGGTGGAATGTGCGTGCTTACCTATTACTATTCTAATTTTTGGAGAATTTTGTAATCCTTTTTTATTGATATTCCAGTTTTGTCTTTCTAATATACGATATCTAGCAGCTGCCAAACCACATAAATTTGCAGTAGATGTTCCACTTACAAATCCGGCAGAAGTGTTTTTAGGCAATCCAAATAGGTTTATTAACCAATTTTCTACGACGGATTCTAATTTACTCCCAATTGGAGAAAGTACATGCATTGCTGGTGCCTGATCCCAATACGTTGCAAGATTTTTAGCTGCCAACCCAACTGGAACAGCACTACCACACACAAAGCCAAAATAATTACCGCCTAAAGTGGCTGTTGTGGCTTCATTACCATACTGGTGTAATTGCTCTATTACATCTTGTGCGTTGGTTGATGTATTGGGTAAGGCTTCATCAAAAGTTGCTAATTTATGTAGAGCCTCTTCTGTTGGATAGACATTTCTATTAAAAACAGTGTCTATATAACCGTAAGCATAATTCTGCGCTCTGTTAAAAATGTCTTTGTCTCGAATGTCTTGAAACATTTGTTGTTGGATGGTTTTTTTTCTCATTTTATTAATCTATAAATTGCTAATTGTCGATTTGTATATTGAAAAATTAAAGCTCTTGACTTAATTTTTCGATATATTCTTTTATGTTGTCCTCATTTCTTTTGAAGTAAGTCCATTTACCAATTCTGGTAGCTGTTACAAAGCCTGCGTTTTGCAATTGCGCCATATATTGTGATATGGTTGATTGAGATAAATTGGCTTTTTCTTTTATAAACACCAAACAAACACCAAAATCAAAATGCCCTAATTCTTTATGTGGAGGAAAGTTATCTTCTGGCGCTTTAAGCCAGTGTAAAATAGCAACCCTCGTTTTATTTGCCAATGCTTTATTAATTTCTATTAAATCCATTGGTGTAAATATAACAAATCTATAATTATCGATTTGATATTTTGAAATAAATTTTTTGGTTGTCCGTTTTATGTCATACATTATATTTTAGAGTGTCATTTCGAATTTATTTCGGAATCTTATCATTCAATAAATCAAGTATTTACAATGAGAGACTGAAACTCCCGAAGTATCGGAACAGGTTGACAAATACCTTTTATGACTTTACGGATAATCAAATATTATTTTCTTTATTTCTTGCTCATTAAAAATATTTCTAGTGTTTTTTTGCTTTAGAAACAATCTTTAAATTTGATATTAACCACCGAGCCAATGCTTTGTTATTATATGCAGCTGTTTCTAAAATTTCAGATAATATTTTATCATAATTGGCATCACTTTTATTCAGTGCGCTGGGTAAATTATGAATTAGGTGAGCGATAGCATAAATTTTCTTTAACTTATAACTATCATGCTTGTTTTTTTCGTTTAATAATTCAGTTGCTTCGCCACGAATTTCAATTAAACTTAAAGATAAAATTTTAAATAATTTGTCTTTTGAGGTCATTATTCGTTTTCTTGTTAATTTTTTTAGTCGCTCTTAATACTTACTTATACAACACTCTTTTAATGTAGTTATTGGGAAAACTATTTGCTTTAAAAACTGTTTGTTTTTTGGATAATTTGTTGCTGTACTTTCTATGACACCAACCTTTTCAACGGCTCCTTTTCTGTTATAGTAGGTTCCAAATACAATATCCCAAAAAGGAAAAATATTACTAAAATTTTTAGCTTCTTCAATATTTGTACTGTGATGAAAATGATGCAATCGCGGTGTAACAATTACATAATCTAAAAAACTCTTTTTTGTTTGAATGTTTGCATGAGACAAATAGGCTATAACTACGTGCGTAATACCAACTAGAAAAATAATTTCTTCACTAAATCCTAAAAGTAAAATAGAAATCATTTTTAAGAATGTATTTAAAAACATATTAACAGGATGCATCCAATTTGTTTTAAACCAGTTTAAACTTGTTGGTAAATGATGAATAGAATGTATTTTCCATAAAAGAAGACTTACATACGAGTTTGTTTTTCCTTTATGACTTATTCTATGATAGATATACGGAAAAAAATCACCTATTAAATTTGCAATAATAAAAGTTGCAAGAAATGGTAGTGTATCCCAAAATTTATTTACTGTAAAAACATGTTTTTGAACATTTAGAACGAGTGATACAGCAAGCATTTTTCCTAAAGCGTCAAAAATGGCTGTTGAAAAGATGAAATGTTTAATATCTGTCCAAAATATTTGTTTATTAGGTTTCCAGTCTTTTTTGAATGGAATAACCTGTTCAAAAATTAAAATATAGATGAGTGTAAATAGAAAAATTGAATAAGCGACTATTTCAAAATTCCATTTGTTAATGATGGTTAAATAACTGAATATGCCAGTAAATATTAATAATATTGGTACTACTACTAATTGTGTTATTTTATGTTTCATTGTTTTACTTTCTTATATAGTCGTTAAGAGTAAGTAAAAAGATGCAAAATTATAAGGTTAAATTTATTCTGTCTATTTCCGTTTTTAGTTCTTGAGGAATATTACAATCGCTTTTTATTTTAAAATCAATAATTTGTCCTTTTTTATTGTAGGATATCTCAACACAATTGGCAACTAATTCTTTTAGTTTTTTGCGCCCTCTTTGTATTCTAGATTTTGTTGCTGTTAAGCTCAAATTAAGCATTTCAGCAATTTCTTTTTGTGGTATTTGTTCAATATCACTTAAATAAAGAGGCTTGCTATATTTTTTTGGAAGGTATGTTTGAATGATAAAACCAGATAAATCACAAACACAGATATTTGAATTATCAGTATTTATTTCTAGTTGACTTATTGACAATTTAGAACGTTTTTTCTTTTTCCTATAATAATCAGCAATTGTATTTCTGGCAACCTGAAACAACCAATTTCTATAGTTCTTAATTTCCGTATTACGGTTTAAGTTATCTAACAACTTATAGCTAACCTCTTGTAATATGTCGTTAGCATCATCTTGATCGTCAACTTTGGTTTTAATGAAATTTAACAGGTGATCTTTATGTGTGTTCCAAAGGTTGTTAAATTCTATCATTATAGGTTATACATTTTTATTATAACTAACTTCTGGTAATAAGTTTTACATTTTGTAATTTCATCCAATCTAATTCAACTAATATCTCGAACTCTCCCTGTTTCATTTTTGGTGTTTGAAATGACAGAGTTCCGTCTATTAATTGAAATGTTCTATAATGTTCTTTGTTTTTCCAATTAGGTAATAGAAGGTAATAACTTCGACATATATTTTATTATTTTCTAGTTTCCATTTTCCTGCATACGACAAATATGTTTCAATAGCATTTATTTTTTCTTCAGAAGATGATATTTGCAATGATTCTACTGCAAAGTTTATTCGGTTATCTGCCATTATCGATACAGACATAAATCCATCATTACTAAAAATTAAAATTCCGATGGGATTTTCTCCTTATGGGAAAATAGATTTATTTACCGTTAAATTTTTTAACTCAAAACTTTTCAGTTTCCAACTTCCAATTATTTGCTGTTTGTAGGTTTTCATAAACTTCGTTTTTTCTTAAATTGGTTACAACTTATTTAAATACGTAATCTTATTACTACTAATAATAAATTAAAAAAGTAAAGGTGTCTTCAAAAAAATTAGACTTCATTTCTTTTCATTTTTTACGATTTGACTCTTATACTAAAAACTATTTTCTGACTTTTTTTCACCAATTATGTATAAATAATCTCCAAAATCATTTTCATAAAACTTAATAATATCGTCAATTTTTCCACTATCAATATCTTTTCTTAATTTAGATAATCCATCTTCTACCTCTGTTCTGTTTGCCAGGGAAGAAAACGAAGAAATTCCATTTCTAATTTGAGCATCGAAGTACAATTCAGGATTTTGTTTACCACAATACAGAAACTGATCTTGTAAATCTGGCTTGACGTAATATTTATGTGTTTCTAAAAATTCAATTTGACTTTCTTTCATTACTTTTTTTACCTTTTTTAAAGTTAGCATTTGAATTATCGAATCTGATAACATTTTCGGAAAATAATGATTGAGCCAATAGCCCTTCATTTGTTTTGGAGTGGATGTAAAAATTACAATTCTTCCATTTGGTTTTAAGACTCTTTTTAGTTCTGAAAACCCTATTTTTAAATTCGTCCAATGATGTATTGTTAAAGAGGCAATTATTCCATCAAAAAAATTATCTGGAAGTTCAATGTTTTCTGCTGAACCTACTTTCCAATCTATTTCGTTATTTTTGAGTTTAGCTTTTTGTAGCATCTCTTTTGATGGATCGATACCAATAAACTGAAATCCTCTTTTTTGAAGCTCGTTGGTATAGTTTCCAGTACCACAACCAATGTCTAAAAAAAATCCGCTTCTGTTTGGTTTTAAATGATGGAGTAATTGTTCAGTTAGATATTTGTCTGCTTTTCGGGTCAGATTATAGCCTTTTCCTATTGTATCGTATTTAATTTCCATCTGGTTTTATTTTTAGCTTATAAGTAATAGAACGCTAAGGTTTATTAATTAGGTTTTACAGGCGATTGATTTTATAGGGTATTGGTTGTAGTTTTTTCATTTTTCTCAAGATTAATAAATCTATAGTTATTAAGAGAAGTAAAAACTTTTTCATATTTATTTTTTTATTATCTATATATGCTAAAATAAAAAAAGCAATCAATTTGATTGCTTTTTTTACTATAAATATTTAACAGTAAATAAACTTATTTCACTTCCTCAAAATCTACATCCTCAACATTGTCTCCTTGAGCATCTGCTTCTGGTTGACCTTGTTGTTCTGCTCCAGGATTTGCGCCTTGAGCACCACCTTGTGCAGCATACATTTCTTCAGATGCTACTTTCCAAGCTTCGTTAATCTTTTCCATGGCAGCATCAATCTGAGCCAAATCTTTAGACTCGTGAGCAGCTTTTAATTCAGTTAAAGCAGCTTCAATAGGCTCTTTTTTATCTGCAGATAATTTATCACCAAACTCTTTCAATTGCTTTTCTGTTTGGAAAATCATAGAGTCAGCTCCATTGATTTTTTCAGCAGTTTCTTTCGCTAATTTATCAGCATCTGCATTTGCTTCTGCTTCTTGTCTCATTTTTTCGATTTCTTCTTCAGATAACCCAGAAGAAGCTTCGATTCTAATTTCGTGAGACTTATTAGTTCCTTTGTCTAAAGCAGAAACTTTAATAATACCATTGGCATCAATATCAAAAGTTACTTCAATTTGTGGCACTCCTCTTTGTGCTGGAGGTAAACCATCTAAATGAAAACGTCCAATTGTATTATTATCAGCAGCCATTGCTCTTTCTCCTTGTAATACGTGGATTTCCACAGAAGGTTGATTATCTACAGCTGTAGAAAATACTTGCGATTTTTTAGTTGGAATGGTTGTATTTGCATCAATTAATTTTGTGAAAACATTCCCCATTGTTTCAATTCCTAATGATAAAGGTGTTACATCTAATAATAAAACATCTTTTACATCACCAGTTAAAACTCCACCTTGAATTGCTGCTCCTAAAGAAACAACCTCATCAGGATTTACACCTTTACTTGGCGCTTTTCCAAAGAATTTTTCAACAGCTTCTTGAATTGCAGGAATTCTTGTAGAACCACCCACTAAGATAACTTCGTCAATTTCTGACGTTGATAAATCAGCATTTTTTAATGCAGTTTTACAAGGCTCTATTGTTCTTTTGATTAAATCGTCTATTAATTGCTCAAATTTTGCTCTACTTAATGTTCTTACCAAGTGTTTTGGACCACTTGCAGTAGCAGTTACATAAGGTAAGTTTATTTCTGTAGAAGTTGAACTTGATAATTCAATTTTTGCTTTTTCAGCAGCTTCTTTTAAACGTTGTAAAGCCATTGGATCTTTTCTTAAATCCATATTTTCATCAGCTTGAAACTCGTCTGCTAACCAGTTAATGATTTTTTCATCAACATCATCACCACCTAAATGCGTATCTCCATCTGTAGCTAATACTTCAAAAACACCATCACCTAATTCTAAGATAGAAACATCATGTGTACCACCACCAAAGTCAAAAACAACAATTTTTTTGTCATCATTAGCTTTGTCCATTCCGTAAGCTAAAGCAGCAGCAGTAGGCTCGTTAATAATTCTTTCTACCTTTAAACCAGCAATTTCACCAGCTTCTTTTGTAGCTTGTCTTTGTGCATCGTTAAAATACGCAGGTACTGTAATTACTGCAGAAGATACATCTTGACCTAAATAGTCTTCAGCAGTTTTCTTCATTTTTTGAAGCACCATTGCAGAAATTTCTTGAGGTGTATATAAACGTCCATCTATATCAACTCTTGGTGTATCATTATCTCCTTTTACTACTTTATAAGGTACTCTTTTTATTTCTTTAGAAGATTCAGAGAACTTATTTCCCATAAAACGTTTGATTGAATAAACCGTTTTAGTTGGGTTTGTCACTGCTTGTCTTTTTGCAGGATCACCAATTTTACGTTCTCCTCCTTCTACAAAGGCAACAATAGATGGTGTAGTTCTTTTTCCTTCTGCATTAGGAATTACAACTGGCTCATTACCTTCCATAACAGAAACACATGAGTTGGTAGTTCCTAAATCTATTCCTATAATTTTACTCATAATAATTTATTTATATTAATTTTTTTAAATTCAATTTTACGTTTTCTATTAGTCAAAGGCTGTGCCAACCACTTTTTAACTAAGAAATGTCAGTTTTTTGAAAAAAAATTAAAAATTGATGTGACATATTGACACAAAATGCATCTAATAAATAGAAGATTTTCCGAATTTGAAAACCATTATTATTTTCATATATTTGGATTGTTCTTTTAGAATTATAATTTTATACTAATTTTTAAACTTAAAAACAATGAGTAAATTTGACGAAAAAGTTGCGTTGTACAAACAATTTATGGACGATAGAAACCTACGTTCTAATACAGAATTATTAGCTGCTGTTACAAAGGGGCTTGGACCATCTATCTATAAAGCAGATGCAGAAACAGTTTCAGGTTCTGATGCAAAAGAATTAGCAACTGTAAAAAATAATTTTTTAATTAAAAAGTTAGGTTTAGCAGATAGCAAAGAGTTAGACGAAGGGATTGAAGAGGTAATGGAAAGAATTGGAAAATCTGAAAGAAAAAAATATAGAGCAGTAGTGTACTATATGTTAGTTAAAAAGTTTGATAAAGAGTCAGTTTACGGAATGTAAAAAGTTTTTCTTTTAAATTATATAAAAAATCCAACTCATTGAGTTGGATTTTTTACATTTACAGCAGAAATTTTTATCATTTTTACGAATGTCACAATTTATTAGTGTTTTTGATATGCTCAAGATTGGTGTTGGGCCATCAAGCTCGCATACATTAGGACCTTGGAGAGCAGCTCAAGAATGGGTTCAAAAAATTAGAAATAACCATATTTTTGATGCTATTGATGCTATAAAAGTAGATTTGTATGGCTCTTTATCTTTAACAGGAAAAGGGCATGCTACAGATTTAGCAATTTTATTAGGTTTAAGTGAAGCTGACCCAGAATATATCCCCATTGAAGATATTTTTATTATTGTTGACAGAATTAACGAGCAAGAAGAAATTTATTTTAAAGGAGGCAAAAAAGTGTCATTCCCAAAAAACTCAATTGTTTTTAATCGAGATTTTTTGCCATTTCATTCTAATGGTGTCACTTTTAGAGGTTTTTCTAAAGGCAAAGAAATATCAACAGAAACCTATTATTCTATTGGAGGAGGTTTTATTGTTCAAGAAAATAATCACTTAGAAGAAGAAATAGAAATTAACAAACAAAATTTTCCTTATCCCATAAATAGAGCAAAACAGCTAGAAGAATATTGCGAAAGAGACAACTTATTAATTTCTGAAATTGTTTTTAAAAACGAGTTAGAAGTAAATTCAGCAGAAAAAATAGATGCTGAATTAGTAAGAATTTGGGAAACCATGTTAGAATGTATGTATATAGGTTGTCATACAGAAGGCATACTTCCTGGAGGTTTAAATGTAAAAAGACGTGCTTATAATACACATCAAAAATTGATAAAAGATGGGGTGTATTCCAATCAAAAAGAATGGATTACAGCTATTAGAAGTTCTGAAGTTAAGTTTCGTGAAATTTTAAAATGGGTAAGCTGTTTTGCGCTTTCTGTAAATGAAGTTAATGCATCTTTAGGTAGAGTTGTAACTGCACCAACAAACGGAAGTGCAGGTGTAATTCCTGCTGTTTTAATGTATTATTTGGTGATAGAAAATCACAAAGCAGATTTTAAACACATCAAACAATTTTTATTAACGGCTGGAGAAATAGGTAGTATTTTTAAGAAAAATGCCACAATTTCTGCAGCAATGGGTGGTTGTCAAGCAGAAATAGGCGTTTCTTCTGCAATGGCTGCAGCTGCTTTGACAGAATTATTAGGAGGAACACCAGCACAATGTTTAGTGGCAGCAGAAATTGCTATGGAACATCATTTGGGTTTAACATGCGATCCAATTGGAGGTTTAGTACAAGTACCTTGTATTGAGCGTAATTCTATGGGTGCCATAAAAGCGATCAATGCAGCAGAAATGGCATTAGAAACGGATCCAAAAGAGGTAAAAGTACCTTTAGATAAGGTTATTGACACCATGTGGGAAACAGCAAAAGATATGCATAAAAACTACAAAGAAACTTCTGAAGGTGGTTTGGCAATTAACGTTGGTTTAGCAGATTGTTGATTTTTTTAGTCTCAAAGTCTCAAAGTTGAAAAAGTTATTCAATTTCAATCTTTTTACCTAAGAACTTTGGTTCTACTTTAAAAATAATATCTACAAAGACCTTTACTCTTGCTAAATATTCTCTTAATTTTACTTTTAAACCATATTTACCTGAGATATCTTTTGCATTAAAACCAATTGCTTTTATATTGAAATGTTCAGCTAAATAAATGGCTCTTTCAATATGAAATTCTTGAGATATTATTGTTACAGAAGTTTGTCCAAAAATTTCTTTTATTCTAACCACAGAATCTAAAGTTCTAAAACCTGCATAATAAAATCAAAAATGTGTAAAGTGAAGTAAGTGACTATAAATGGATGTGTTTACTTAAAAGACTATAGAAATTTAATATACTTTCGATTATGTTTGCAACATAGTAAAAATTATTTTCCTTTATTTATTCAACAGCTCTTAAAGTTCGTTGTTATAGATTCTACTTTTTAGGAGTAGTTTTTTTTTGATAATTTTTTAGCAAACTTAATTATTGGGTTAACAACTTACTTACACTTTTCTTGATAATAAACTCTCTATAAAAATTCAAAGATTTTACCTAATACAATGTAATTTAAGTAGAACTTGTATTAATTGTGTTTTAAAACACTATTCTTAATTTACTTAGAAACTTCATCATTCAATAAACAAGCATTTTAAAACTAACTCATCTAAGATTAAATTAAAATTTTAGGCACTATTTTATTGGGTTTCATCACAAACCTAATGTTTACAGGTGTTTGTTTGAGACAAATCAAATATTTTTGAAAGATATACAGTAAGTTATTTTAGCTTATTAAGTACACAATAATCTTATCAAAAACTTAATATATAAATGAAATTATTTGGGGGAATAATTTGTTTTAGATTGAGAATTTTGATATTGGTTCTTTTACTATTAACCAATATTACTAATTCTCAGTTTTTATACACAAGCTTTAATACTAGCATATCAAATTTTGCATTGAGTTCTACTCTTTCTAGCGATAGTAATTTTGATTGGACAAATAAAGGTTTAACAAAAACTTTAACAAACGTAGATAGAAGTAGGAAAAATATTACTTACATCTTTTCAGAAGAAAGAAATGGTTTTAGTCATTGGGAAAATTCTACTATAGATTCTCTTATAGTAAATGCAGGTACAGATTTAAGAGGGAAACTACAGTTATTAACGATAGATACTGATGGAGACGGAATACTTGATAATCAAGATTTAGATGATGATAACGACGGAATTCTTGACAAAGATGAATGTAGGGAATTTGCTGCTGGAACTACCATTTTTAATCCTATACTTAATAATAATGTATATAATGCTAGTTATGGGATAACAAGCGGTATAGATGGTGTTACTTCTGATTTTGATCAAGTAGGAGATGTCTTGGTTTTAGACTTAGGGCACGTTGTTCCTGCTGGTACAATTATTAAAATAGAATCTATCACAAATGCTGTAAATACTAAAACAATAACCGTAGAAGAATCTAATATTGATGGAACAGTTACAGCTAACCCTCTTTTAATTACAGCAACAGTAGCAACATCATTTAATACAGACTATACCTTAAATTCAGCTTCTAATTATATAAAAATTAGTTTAACAGCCTCTTCTGCATCAACTGTTCCTTTCAGAATAGATTATGTAGAAATTCAACCTCATTACGATTGCACTGTAGATTTAGATGGAGATGGTTTACCAAACCATTTAGATTTAGATAGTGATGGAGATGGTTGCCCTGATGCAATTGAAGGAAATGCTTCTTTTAGTCAAACAAATTTAGTAAGTTCAAGTATTTCCGGAGGTAACACTGGAACAAACTATACAGGGTCTTCAACAAATCCAGTAACCAACAACTTAGGAAACACTGTCAATGCTAATGGTGTACCAACAATAATCTCTGGAGGACAAGCCATAGGGAGTAGTCAAAATTCTAATATAGAAAATTGTACAGATACTGATAATGATGGTATAGTAGATTTAGTAGATTTAGATGATGATAATGATGGAATTTTAGATACAGTAGAGGGGTGTATAGTTTCCACAAATTTAACCCAAAATGGAAATATAAATCAATCTCCTTTTCCATTTCAAAATGAATATGTAGGAAATGGTATGGCAGATTTTGTTCCAAGTCCTTGGGGTAAAAATTCTACACCAGATTTAAGCACCGATTTAATTATTAGTTTTCATACAAATTATAAATATAGAGCAAATTTACCTGGCTTTAACAGTTCGCCTGCTGGAGGTTCATTTTTAGGTTTTAGATCTTTAGAAGGTATTTATGCTCCAATATCAGTAGTAAACGCTTCAGAAGAAATGACAATTTCTTTTTATTACACACAGTACGATGTTAATAACAACCAAACTTTAGAAATAACCAATACTCAAATTAGAATAAACTCAATTACACCTACAGATGGCTCTCTTATTACACTTGTAAGTAACTTAAATACAGAAGGTACACAAGGTACAGGAGTTCCAGGAGTAGCAGGTAATTGGTACAAAAGAAGTTATACTTTTACACCCGCTAATTTTGGAATTACAAACAACAGTACTCCAAATATCTTTATTGGAAGTAATGGAACTTCTACAAACACTTGGGGGTTTGTAGATGGTATAAAAATAAGCTTAACAGCTCAAACTACTGGTTGCACAAAAGATACAGATGGTGATGGAATTAAGGATCATTTAGATTTAGATTCCGATGGTGATGGTTGCCCTGATGCTGTAGAAGGTGGGAGTAATTTTATACCTTCAAGTTTAGTTGCCTCTTCTATATCTGGAGGAAATACTGGAGGGAGTTATACAGGTAGCTCAACAGTTTCTGTAATAAATAATTTAGGTAATACAGTTGATGCAAATGGTATTCCAACAATTGCTTCTGGTGGACAAAGTATAGGTAGTTCAAAAGATGGAACAATAGAAAATTGTACAGATACAGATAATGATGGCATCCCCAATAATATAGATTTAGATGATGATAATGATGGGATTTTAGACTCAGTTGAAGGAACAACATTAGATACAGATGGTGATGGAATTAAGGATCATTTAGATTTAGATAGCGATGGAGATGGCTGCCCAGATGCAATTGAAGGTGGAGGAACCTTTACAACTACAGACTTGGTAATTTCAAGTATTTCTGGAGGAAATTCTGGTGGGAGCTACACAGGGAGTTCAACTACTCCAATAAATAAAAATTTAGGAAATACTGTTGATGCAAATGGAGTACCAACAATAGCAACAGGAGGACAAACAATAGGATACAGTCGAGATAAAACAAAAAATAGATGTATAGATACAGATGTAGATGGTATTGCAGATATAGATGATTTAGACGATGATAATGATGGCGTATTAGATACTCAAGAACTTTGCAATACAAATCCTTTGACTATAAAACTAACTGTAGATATAAACATTCAAATAGATTTAGATAATTATCCAATGGATACAGGTTGGTCTTTATCTCAAGGGAGTAATACATTAATTAATGTTCCTTCAGGTACTTATAATTTAAGTCAAGCTAATACTACTATTAGCCAAATAGTTACGGTCAATCAAAATGGAGCATATACATTTAATATTGTAGATTCAAATGGAGATCCTGCTTATTTTTATAGAATTTATATAGATGGAGTTTTACAGGTTACCCAACTTTTTTTTGGCTTCTCTTTTCCAACTCCAACTACAGCTTCAAGTAATGTTACAGTTTCTACAATAAATACATCAGCTTTTTCTTGTTTACCAGCAGACCCGTCAGAAGATTCAGATGGTGATGGAATCCTTAATTATAAAGATACAGATTTTTGTACATTAAATACAGCAGGGGTTTGTTCTAATTTAGATTTAGATAATGACGGTATAATAAACTCCTTAGATTTAGATAGTGATGGAGATGGTTGTCCAGACGCAGTTGAAGCTGCCACCTCTACGTTTTTAAAAAATGGGAATATAGTAAACGGAAATGGAACTACAAATACAACAACAAACACAAGTAATGCTATAATAGATATTACTAAAGACCCCATAGGAATTAATGGTTTTGCAAATACTTTAGAAAGTGCAGATACTTTTACGGCTATAACTAATAATACTTTTATTACTACAAATTATAGTACTTATGCAAAAGACAATACTAAAAATGGATGTGGTGTTCCAATGATAACTCAAGTTTATTGGAAAGGTTTAGAAAAAATTATAGAAGTTACCAATAGTGATGCAACAAAAATAGTTGTTCCTAATGCAGTAAATATTAATTTATTTAATGGAGGAATTACAAGTACAAGAACAGCAACCGCAACAAATCCAGGTGAAATTACAGCTAATAATTCACTATTGTTTTCCTTATCAAATACAATTACGGCACAAATAAAATCAGGAGTAAATATTGTACAAAACATAAACGTTACTGGTTTTGATAATGTAGATGATATTATTACAATTTCAAGAAGCGGTATAGGAAATAGCACTTTACCTTGGGATTCTAGAATAGATGTAATAAAAGGTTTAAAAGATAATACATCTTTTGTTAGAATAGACGAAATATTAACTCCAAACACAACATATTCAGCCTCAGAATGGGTAGCATTTATAGATGATAGAAATGTTGCTTTAGGTGGTTTAAACCCCTATTCTAATCCACCTCAAAGACATCCTCATGATCCATTATTATCAGAAATAACCTCTGGTGTAAATACAGAAGCTAATGCATTATTGGGCTTACATAGGATTGAGGGAACCACAAGAGTAGGTGGTAGTTGGACTAATGGGTATCCAGATAGATCTAGAGCTGTTTTAATACTTCAAAATTATAATCATACAGGAGAAAGGTTTAGTGCAAGGAGATTAGTTGTTTTGGGCAATAGCAAATTAGCTATTACAGATAACTTGTTAGTAGTAACTAATAATATTACTTTAGGAAATTCAAATGATGAGATTAGATTGATTGGTAATTCCCAATTGGTACAAACTCACACAGGAACATCTCAAGTAAATGGTAATGGCAAATTATTAGTAGATCAAAATTCTAATATAGCAAGTTTGTATAGGTATAATTACATGAGTTCTCCAGTAAATACAATAGGAACAAATACTTATACAATAGAGAGTGTTTTTAAAGATGGAACAAACCCTTTAGATGCTAATTCTACTATTGGTTCTATTGCAAAAAATATAAATTTTATAGCAGGTTATAATGGAAATGCAACCAATCCAATTTCATTGGCAGATTATTGGATATATACATATTCACCTTCTTCAAACGGAAGATCTAATTGGTTGCACAAATATAAAGATGGTATTATTAAACAAACAGATGGTTTTATTTTTAAAGGTCCAGGTGTTGCACAAAATTACACTTTTGTTGGCACACCTAAAGATGGTGATTTAATTGCAAACCCGTCTATTGGGGCAAATGAATCTTATTTAGTTGGGAATCCTTTTTCATCAGCGATTAGTGTAAAAAAATTCATAGAAGATAATATAAATTCTACAACTGCAACCTTATACTTTTGGGAACATGTTGGCGAGGATGATAGTATTAGCTCTTCTATTTCTGGGCATAATTATACTGGTTATATTGGTGGTTATGCTGTAAGAAATATAGCAATGGGATTAAGTGCCAATAGTCCTTCATTAGCGGGACCTTTTAATATTATTTTAGAAGCTGAAAATGCTTATTTACAAGGAGTAGTTACTAATATTGGAGGAGAGAATGTTGTTTTAATCTCCACTGCTAGTAACTTTGTTGAGTTTAAAAATATTATAAGAGGTGTAGATGTTTTAAAAATTAATTACAAATCTAATACAGATAAAGAAATTAAGATTAAAGTTAATAACATAGAAAAAGGAAATTATACTCTACCTGCTTCTACAAACTATTCTACATTTAGTATAAATTTATGTGTAGAATCAGGTAGTGATATTCAAATTTTGTCAAACGATTCTAATAGTACTTATATCAATTATTTAAGGTTAGAAGATGCAGACGGAAATATTAGTTGTGCTCCATCTGTTTCAGGTTCTTCTGCGAGTAAGGTGCCAGAACCCTATATTCCTATTGGTCAAGGTTTTTTTATAGTAGGAGATTCAGATGGAGGTCCTGTGGTATTTAACAATAGTCAGCGTGAATATAAAATTGAAGGTATTGGTTCTTCAGTTTTCTTCAGAGAAAATTCTACAAAAAATAATAATACAACTTCTAAAATACCCATTATAAAACTGGGATTGGAATTTATTAATGATGAAGGCATGAATATTCACAGGCAAATAGGTGTTTCTTTTGATTCTAAAAATTCTTTTGAGTTTGATAAAGGTTATGATAGCCAAATTTACGATTTAGGACCTACAGATGCCTATTGGAAGTTTCCTAATGATGACTCAAAATATGTGATTACTGGTGTACAAGAAGTTTCTGATGATTTAGAAGTTCCTTTTAATATTATTATGAGTTATACTGGAAGTATAATTGTAAAAATTGATGAAATAGAAAAGATAGATAGAGATGTTTACATAAAAGATAAATTAACAAACCGAGTTTATCCTTTACAAAATAATACTGTAGCTTTTCAATTAACAGAAGGTATTTATTCTAATCGTTTTTATTTAACTTTTAAAAATAATGTTTTATCAGTAGAAGATCAAAACATAAATAAAAATTTACAAAATATATCTATACATTACGACTACGCAAAAAAAGAAGTAGTTGTTAAAAACTATGGCACTTCTTTAATAAATAAAGTAGAGGTCCATAATATTCTTGGTCAAAAAATAAAGGAATGGAAAAATATTGCTAATAAAATAGAAAATAGGTTTTTATTAAAAAAACTAACTAATCAAATCTATATGATTAATATTAGAACAAATCAAGGAATGTTATCTAAAAAAATATTACTTAAATAATTTTCATATAAAAAAAATATATAAAAAGGTTTTTGAACAGATTTTTCTGAAACATTTTTTCTTTCAATGTAATTTTTAACTTACCCCAATAAGTTATCCCTTTTTATAATTTTATTTGTAATAAAGGTTTATTCTTCCATATCTTAAATGTTTAGAAGTTCCTAAAACTAAGCCTACTTTATTCTTTGGTATTTTTGTAGTTTCTTAAAAAACTTTTTCTTGTGCATTTTTCTTAAATGGTATAATTTGACGAATAAAGACTTAAAACACAGAGAATAATAAAGTAGAAAAAAGCTTTTAAAAAAGGTTTCTTTTTCATTTACCTCGTAAAAACCAAATTATTTCCTTCAGACATTTCTTCAGAAAAACGATAATTTTCAACATCAAAACCTTTTAAATCTTCGATGGTTTTTATGTTATTATCAATAATATAACGTACCATTAATCCACGAGCTTTTTTAGCAAACGTCATAATGGTTTTGTATTGTCCGTTTTTAAAATCTTTAAATACTGGGGTTATCATTGGTACTTTTAAAACCTTTTTTGGAATCACTTTAAAATACTCTGAACTCGCTAAATTGATGAGTAATTCATCATCTGCTAATTCATCATTTAAAGCTTTGGCAACAGTGTCGTCCCAAAATTTATACAAATTATCTCTTCTACCTACTTTTAAACGCGTTCCCATTTCTAATCTGTATGGCTGAATTAAATCCAGAGGTTTTAACAAACCATATAAACCTGATAAAATTCGTAAGCGTTCTTGCAAAAGAGGTAACTTTTCTTCGGCTAAAGTATTTACATCAATACCTCTAAAAACTTCACCCGTAAATGCATATATGGCTTGTTTAGAATTTTCTGTCGTAAAAGGTGTTTTCCATTCTTGATTTCTTTCGTAGTTCAACCTTGCCAAATCATCAGAAATAGACATCAAGTCTGATAATTTCTTTTTAGAAAGTGTTTTTAATTTTTTATTCAATTTTTCCGATTGTTCTAAAAACAAAGGTTGTGTATGTAAACTTGTGGGTACTGTACTTTCAAAATCTAAGGATTTTGCTGGAGATATAATGATTTTCATAAGAAATATAGTGCTTTTAATACATCATAAAAATACAAATGATTTTAAAAATAGTTGAATTATAAATCAAATTTATATCGATAAAACTATTTGTAAAATTTATAGAATTCGTGTAAATCAAAAAATATTTTATAAATTCATCAAACTATTTTGATGTATCAAGGTCAAAAGAGTAACAACTAACAAACCCATTATTTGAGTAAAGACCAAGAACTTGTAAGAAAGTTAAAAGATGTTACATTAAAAGACAAAGCTTTTAGTGAGTTGCTTGATGCGTATCAAGAACGTTTGTATTGGCATATTAGAAAGTTAGTTACTACGCATGAAAACGCTGATGATGTTTTGCAAAATACATTTATTAGAGTGTATAAAAGCATAGGTAAATTTGAAGGAAAAAGCTCTTTACATACTTGGATGTATAGAATTGCCTACAATGAATCTATGCGTCTTTTAGAGAAAAATAATAAAAAATCTTTTGATAATATTGATGATATTTCAAGTTCTCATTTAGAAGTTTTATTTGAAGATGCATATTTTGATGGTAATGAAATTCAAAGAAAACTCCATACAATAATTGATGGTTTTAAAGAGAAACAAAAAAGAGTTTTTCAAATGAAATACTTTGATGATTTGAGTTTTAGGCAGATATCAGAAATTTTGAATGTTTCTGAAAGCACATTAAAATCTACCTATTACACAGCAGTAAAAATTATTGAAGAAAAAATATTTATATAAATCCAAACTATTTTAAAAAGTTAGGGTCTAACTAATATAATGATGGAAAAATCTACAAATAAAAATAACAAAAACTTTTTGAAAGAAGGTTTTACAGATGTTTCTAAACACCACAAAGAGTATTTAGGAACAGATCTTCCTGATAATTATTTTGCGAAATCTAAGTTGTCTATCCTAAAAAAAATAAAAGAAGAAAGTACTGATAACACCTTTTTAAAAGAAAAGATTTCAAATGTTACTCAACATCATAAAGAGTATTTAGGAACTGATATTCCAGAGGGCTATTTTGCTAAATCTAAACTTTCTATTTTAGATAAAATACAAAAAGAAGAGGTGATTGCAGAAACTCCTGTAGCTATAAAAAAACAAAAAGTGTTTTGGTTGCAACCTCAATTTAGATATATAGCAGCTGCATCTGTAGTTTTTATATTAAGCTTAACCATTTGGTTACAAAATACAGATAATAATAGAGTAGAGGAGAACAACGTAGAATTGTTGTCTTTTAATGATGATGTGCTAATTAATTCTTTGTTTTTAGAAGATGATGAGTTAGAAGCTTATGCAAATACTACTTTAGTGAACGAAATTGTTATTAAAGCGGAACTTTCTGAACAAAAAATGGACGATTTAATTTTAGATTCTATGATTTTAGATGACTCATTATCAGATGGTAAATTCATAGAAACAATAATTTTATAATTTTTTTCAAACTATTTAAATAAACGTGGTTCTAAGAAATAGAAACAATTAATAATTAAAATTTACCAATTATGAGAACTACAATTTCAAGAGAACAAATTTTAAAATCTAGTATTTTATTTTTCTCAATTACCGCATTTATTTTATCAACTTTATTATTTACTTCTTGTTCAGAATCAGAAAATATAGATGGTTTGCAAGATGATACTACTTTAATTACAGAAATTGAAACCGCTGCAAAAATAACAGTAGATGCGTCTAGTTTACCAACTGCAACAAAATCTAGTTTTAATGGAGAGTTAGCAGATACTTATATTACATCTGTTCAATACGCATCTGGTTTAGGTTATAAAGTATCTGTTGCTACAGATAATGAGTCTAGAGCAGAAAAAAGTAGTGCTGTTTTCTTCTCTGCAGAAGGAAAACAGTTAGAAGATAAGAGAGAAAAGGCTAAAAAAAGAAGACATAAATGCTTTCAGTTTGTATTTCCAGTAGACTTTATTATGCCAGATAATTCATCTATCACTTTAAACGAAAAAGCAGATTGGGTTTTAATTAGAGAATGGTATACTGCAAATCCAGATGTAAAAGAGCGTCCAGAATTAGTTTTTCCTGTAGATGTAACTTTAGAAGATGGTACAGTACAAACTTTAATAGATAGAGACGAATTAAAAACAATCAAAGATTCTTGTAAAAGAGGTAAAGACAAAAGAAAATGTTTTAAATTGGTTTTACCAGTTAGTTTTACAATGCCAGATGCAACTGTAATTACTGTAAATAATAGATCAGAATTTAGGTTATTAAGAAGATGGCATAAAGCAAACCCAGATGTAAAAGAAAAAGGAACTTTAAACTTTCCTGTAGAGATTACTTATAAAGACGGAAGTTCTGCTACAATTAACGACGCTGACGAAATGAAAGCAGCTAAAGAAAGTTGTAAAGATTAAATTAAATTGATTACTTTAGATGTTATTGAGTAAAATAAATCCAAAAATGAAATTAAGAACCATCATATTACAAATTAGCTTTATGAGTTTGATGATGTTTGGTAGCGCAATTTTTGCTCAAGATTCTAATTATAAGTTAATTACTAAAGAACTCACCAAAGAACAAAAAGCGTTGTTGCAAAAAGAACGTGAGGTTATGAAAGCCAATAGAGAGGCTTTTAAAGCAACACTAACTAAAGAGCAATTGGCAATTTTAAAAGATAAAACAATTTCTAGAAATGAAGTAAGACAACGCTTAATGAGAACATTTACCAAAACTCAAAAAGAATTGGTAAGAAATCAGCAAGTTCATTTAAGAAAAACTAGAGAAAGTTTTAGAAAAACCTTGACTAGAGAGCAAAGGAAAATGCTAAAAGAAAGGATAGATAAAATTAGAAAAACAAAAGATAGAGGTGAGTTAAAAAATGGGCCAAGAGAAAATAATCCTGATGGAAGAAAGACAAGGCCAAAAAGGAATTAACGTGATTTAATGATTAATTTTTATCAGAAAATAAA
The DNA here is from genome assembly GCF_058147165.1 of Polaribacter sp. 2305UL8-11. Classification (NCBI taxonomy): domain Bacteria; kingdom Pseudomonadati; phylum Bacteroidota; class Flavobacteriia; order Flavobacteriales; family Flavobacteriaceae; genus Polaribacter; species Polaribacter sp. 2305UL8-11. The sequence continues at coordinate 250,234 of NZ_JBYVJW010000004.1, forward strand.
AACAAAATTACAAGTTTTTGGGTTGCTATTGTTTACAATGGCAACCTCTTTTTGTTCTTATGCACAAGAGCGAAGTGATGAAGATATTGATGGCATTTTAGACGATTTATTTTTTAATGATAAACAATTTTTAGATGAATTAATTGAAGGTGATTATTCCTATAATTTTATTTATACATCAGTAGCTTACAATAGCAATACCTATTTTTCAGGAAGAGATTCTGGTACAGAACAGTTTAATTTAATTCCGCAAATTTCTTATTATCACTCTTCAGGTTTTAATGCCAGTATTTCTGGAGTCTATTACCAAAATTTTGACCCACATTGGGATTTTACAAGTGTTTCTTTAGGGTATTTAAATACTTTAGGAAAAAGTAATAGCATTATTTACAATCTTGGTTATACAAAATATTTTTATTCAGATGATTTTGATGATTTTACAAACTCTATTGATGTAAGTTTAGGCATCAGAAATAAAAAAAGAACCTTGGGCACCACATTTTCTGCATCATATCTGTTTGGTTCTGATGTTTCTTATCAATTGGTATCAAGTTCTTTTGCAAGAATAAATTTAGTAAGAAAACCCAATTTCGCATTAAGATTAAGACCAACACTAGGTTTTGTTTTAGCAAAACAGGAGTTTACTTATTTTCAAAGATTTAGACAAAGACCTTTTTTAAGAACTGTAACCGAAGAAGTTTTTAATTTATTAAATACTCAAATTTCTATTCCATTATCATTTACTACAAAGTCTTGGGATTTTGAGCTCGGTTATTATTTAAATTTACCCAATGCAGTTGCTAATGAAAGTAATCTTCCAACAACAAGTTTTTTTAGTTTATCTGTAGGTTATTTATTAGATTTATCTAAATAATGTATCTTGTCTTTTAAGAAGGTATTTTAATGAAAAAAACTATTGTAAAATACAGAAGAAGCAGCATAAACCGTTTTTTACAAAAGCACAAAAAATATGCTCCTTTAGTATTTTTTATTGCAGGTTTTACCTGGGATTCTTTAATGTTAGGAAGAATAGATAGATTGTATGACATTATAATTCTATCTGCTTACATGACATTGCTAACAGTTTGTATTTATTTTTACAATTTGGTTGATGAAGAGAAATGGAAAAACTCTTTTATTCAAAAATATGGAGACTATTTACCTTTAGCAATTCAATTTTTTCTAGGAGGTTTATCTAGTGCCTACGTTATTTATTTTTCTAGAAGTGTATCATTATCTAAAACAGCAGCTTTTTTCTTTATATTAATTATATTATTTATTGCAAACGAGTTTTTGCGTAAAAAAATATCCAATAGGTATTTGCAATTTGGGTTCTATTTTTTTGTAAACTTTATTTTTTTAGGCTTAATGGCAAAAAATGGTTGGTAAAAACCTCTGAATCCCTTTGTAATACTGATTAAATTAAAAGTTTATTGAAA